>JAICTU010000110.1 GCA_025936205.1 Polyangiaceae bacterium
TACCTGGAACGCACCCTGGCGCTGCTCTTCGGGCTGGTGGGGCTGCTGGAGCCCGAGCGGGGCCTGCCGGGGGTGGCGGCACCGCTCGCCTCGAAGATGATGCTGCGCAATCTCGCGGCGCGCTCCAGCCCGCCGGGGCCGCCCGTGCGCTCCTGAGCGACGCTGGCTTCACTGAAAGTCGAGGCGCCAGCGCAAGTCCGCGCCCAGGTTGCCCAGCGTCGAGCTGGAGGCGTCGTTGACGTTGTCGTACGAGCCCTCGATGCTCAGCTTCGGGTTCAGCTTGATCTCGACGTTCGAGCGCACGTCGCGCGACTCGCTCAGGCCGCTGGTGACGAAAGCGCGGATGCGGTCGCTCAGGCGCTTGCCGATCGTGATCGACGGCTCGGTGCGGCCCGTGCGCGAGGAGTAGCTGCCGAGCCGGAACTCGTCGATCACCGGGATGGCGCTGGTCACGGCCTGATCGGCGCCGGTCAGCGCGCCCAGCGCCTCCAGGGCCACGCTCTCGCCCACGCTCGAGGACTGTAGCTGATCGAGCTCGGTGCGCGTGAGGCCGAGCGTGAGCAGCAGGAAGATGTCGTCCTGCGGCAGCGCGGGCTGGCTCGTGAGATCAATGCGCAGCGTCTCCGCGTCGCCGTGCGCGTGCATGCTGACGCGCCAGTCGCCGGAGGTGGAAGTGGTGTTGTTCTGGCTGGGCGCGGCGTTGACGTCCGTCCCCACGCCGTAGCGACGGAACTCGGTCACGGCCGTGACATCGACCAGCGGCGCGATGCGCGTCGGGTCATCAAACTGCACGCGGCCCTGCTGGATCTCGAACTCGTTGCGCGTGAGCCGCACATGGCCACCCGGCGCGATCTTGAGCGCGCCACGGATGCCGAAGCGCTGGTTGGTGCCGGCCAGTTGCAGGATGTCGTCTTCGATGGTCAGGCTGGCATCGATCAGGTTGTTGTCCAGCGTGAGCGGCTTGGTCGAGCGCACGTTGAGATCGAAGCTGACGAGGTCACCTTCCGGCTGGTAAGCGTCGAACTCGGTCCGCTTGCCGCGCTGGGCGAGGTCTGTGATGTTGACGGCCATCTTTACCGGCCGCGAGTAGCTGAACGAGTTGAGCGTCACGTTGCCGACCAGCTGGGGCAGCACGCGCTTTTCGGCGTCCCCTTGCAGACCGCCGGGTTGCCAGCGCGCGCGCAGATCAGCGTCGGCCGTGGCGTGCACGCCCGGCGCGAGCGGCAAGGCGACATTGCGCGCGCTGATGAACGCGCGCAGCTCGCCCAGGCGGAAGCCCGTCAAGGGCGCATTGCCCTGCAGCTTGACGCGCCCGCCGCCGATCGAGAACTCCCCCTGATCGACGATCAGCTCGCCCGGCATGACTTTCAGGTTCAGATCCAGCTCGCTGATCGACTGCGGTGAGTTGCGCAGGTGGATGGAGCCGTTCGCCAGCGTGAAGCCGCCGCGATACACGGGGGCGTCGAGCGGACCCGTGACGCTGATCTGCCCGCCCAGCTGCCCGTGCGCGCTCTCCGCTCCCGGGATCAGCCCCACGAAGCCGTCGAGCGCCGTCGGCTCCAGCGTGAAGCGCAGATCGGCCTGGGGCGAGTTGTTCAGCCCCATGAGCTTGCCGCCGAGCGAGAACGCCGCGCTGGGTCCGCTCTCGGCCTTGGCCTGCAGCGTGAGTCCGGGCAGCTCGAGCGTGCCGGAAGCGATCCTCAGCGCTGTCGGAGCGCGCGTGCTGATCTGGGTGCCGCCCAGCTTGGCCGCAAAGCGCTCGAGCTGGAAGGTACCGGTGGCCTGCAGCGGTGTGTCGAGCGCCAGGTCGGAGAGCGCGAGCTTGCCGTCGAGCTCCGCTTTGTAGTCCGGGTCGAGCAGCGAGAGCCGTGGCACGAAGGCCGACAGCGCCACCAGATCCAGGTCCTGGAAGCTCACGCCGCCGCGCACGTGCTTGGCGCGCTGGCGCGTCAGCTCGAACTGATCGAGCTTGATCTGCTTGCCGAAGAGCGAGCCGGAGACCTGAAAGATGCCGGCAGGACGGTCCGCGTCGTATTCGGCGCGATCGAATTTGCCGCTCAGCGGCGCGCCGCACACGCTGGTGCCGGTGCGCGCCTTGGGCTGCTCGATCGGCACCAGCGACACGGCCAGGCTGGACGGCGGCAGCTCGGCTCGCCCGATGCGCACGGCGCTCACGCGCGCCTGCACGCGCGCCGCCATCGCATCCAGCGTCCCGCTCACCTCCCCCTCCGCGCTGATCGTGCCCGCGGCTTGCTTGGCGAGCGGGCCCAGCCCTTGCACCTCCGACACCGGCACCTGAGTCGCGATCACGTCGCCCGAGACGTGCGCGCCGGGCGTGATGCGGGCTGAACCGAGGATGCTGCCCTGCCCCTTGCGCAGCACCAGGCTGGGCACATCGAGCTGCATGCCCTGATCGCCCGCGTCGATGTCGAACCAGTTGAAATTGAAGCTGGCCGTCGCGTTCTGATAGTTCTCATCGAACATGCCGAGCGTCGCGAGATCGACGTCTCCGCGCACGCGCAGGTTGCCGGTCTTGCAGCGGTCTTGCTTGCCGCCCAGCACATAGTCGACGCGGCCCTTCAGCTTCCCGCGGCCGAAGATGCTGTCCCAGCGCGGATCCTCCTCGAAGTGCCACATCTGGAAGAAGTCGCGCAGATCGAAGCGCTGGCTCTGCACGGCCGCCGATGCGGCCAGCGTGGCGTCGGTGTCAAAGTCGAACCGGCCCTTGCTCAGATCGAACTCGCTCTTGCCCTTCTCCAGCCGCGCGCTCTCGATCTCCACCACCAGCGGCTCGAAGCGCAGGCTCTGCGTGCTCAGGTTGCCGATGGGAAAGCCCGCGAACCACAGGTCGTTGACGCTCAACGAGCCCGTCAGCACGGCGCTGCTCATCTGCCCGCTCATGCGCACGTCGAGGCGGGCCTGGCCTTGCATGGGGATGTCGACCAGCGGGCTCGCGTCCGCCAGCTCCAGCGTGGAGTCCGGCACGACCATCGAGATGCTGTTGTCGTAGCCGATGTGCACGGTGGCGCGCATCACGCTCTTGCCGAAGTCGACGCGCATGTCGTCGAAGTGCACCGAGTCCTGATGCACGCCGAAGGTGCCGGCCACCTGCGCGCGCGGGACGCCGATCATGTGCTTGCGGCCCGGGTCATGCACCGAGCGATCGAAGATCTCGAAGTTGTGCGTGTCGGCCGTCAGGTGACCTTCCAGCGCGGCAGGGATCAGCGTGCCCTTGAAGTCGTCGATCACGATGCGGCTCAGATCCCAGTTGACGATCGTGTTCGGCGTGACGTCGACGTCGCGCATCAGGCCGGGGAAGGTCACCCCCGTGCCGACGGTGCGGCGCACGCGCAAGGGCATGGTCGGTGCCGCCAGGTCCACGTCCACGTCCTCGAGCAGTACGTCGCCATCGGCGTAGCCGGCGCGAAAGGTGCTCACCACCAGCCGGTCACCGAGCAAATGCAGCTCGGCTTCGGCGTGCTCGACCAGGGAGTAGGCCTTGAGACGGATCGGGCCGGTGCGCAGCTTGCCGTGAAATTCCGGAAAGCGGTGCCGGGAGCTCAGGTCGAGCTCACCGGCCAGCTGCAACCAGCCGGTCACGGGCGTGCCGCTGGTGTAACGGCTGGCGATGTCGAGCGGCAGCTGCAGCAGCACGTGGCCGCCGATGCGCCGCCCGGGGCCGGTCGGATCCTCGATGCGCACGCCGGACAGGCGCATCAACACACGCCCTGGATCGTTGTGGATGCCCTCGACCCCACACTGCGGGGCCGTCCCCTGCGCCGGGTCGCGGTCGATGCTGCCGAAGAGCGACAGCCGCCGCACCAGGATCTCGGTCGGCGCCACGCGCACCCGCGCGTCGAGCTGGCACAGCATGTCCTCATCGAACGCCTGCGCTCCCGGCTGCGGTCCGGGCAGCGGGCGCTGTTGCACGATGGAGCTCGCGGCGGCGCGCAACGCGACCTCGAACGCCTTCGAACCGTCCTGGAACACATCCAGATCGATGGCGTCGCTCTTCAGCCGCACGCCTTCGATCTGCGCGTCCAGGTGCGCGTCGGTGATGGCGATCGACGCGATCGGCAGCTGCCCGTTCGACGGCCCGCTCGCCTTGGTGGGCCGGAGCGCGAGGTTCGCGAGCTGGCCGTTCTCGATCACGACCCGCAGCTGCGGCTCCTCGATCGCGATCTGGCCCGCATCGACGCGGCCCGCGAGCAGCGAGAAGAGGCGCGGCTTGATGCTGAGCCGGGGCGTGACCAGCGCCGGCGCGCCGCCGTCGTTCGAATCGAGCTGCACGTCGCGGAGCTCGAGACTCAGCGGCCAGAGCGCGACGCGCACCTCGTAGCGCGCCCGTAGCCCGAGCTGCTCGTCCAGAATGCGTGCCGTCTCGTGCGCCGCCCAATCCTGCACCGGCTGCCAGCGCGTCAGGCTGGCCAGCAGCGGCGGGATCAGCCCGACCAGCGCGAACAGCGCGCACAGCAGGCGCGCGATCCAGCGCCCCGCGTCGTGCGGCGGCCGCAGCGTGGAGGGGCGGCGCCCGGGGTAGACGGCAGTCACGGCCAGATCAAAGCCTATCGCGGGAACCCCCGCTGGGCCCATTTCTTCCCAGCTGGGGGCGTTTCCCCTGAGCCGTAAGGCCGGGTGGGCTCGGACCTACACGCGCCGCCCGACCCCAGGACTGCCCACCGGCGTCAGACAGTGCACCCCGTCGTGGGCTGCCCCGAGGTGGGCGGGAGTGCCGTGTGGGGGAGGCCCGGCCCACCCCCAAGAGCCGTCAGAAGACGTAGACCTTCTGGCCCGATTCGAGATCGCAGGCGCCATTCTGCGGGTCACCGCCGGTGCGGAGGACCTCGCTCGCGCTCGGCTCGTGATACACGCCGCTCATCTCGATGTCGACCATGCGCAGGATGGCGTCGTCGAGCTTGGTGACGAAGTAGCAGGGAATGGACGGTTCCTTGTGATCGCCGCCGACGCCCGAGTCGTTGGTCAGGAACAGATAGCGGCCACCGGTGAGCTGCGCCGCCGAGCGCATGGTCAGCTCGGTCAACTCGTCCACACCGCTGGAGGCCACCGGGTAGATGTGCACGCCCTGGTCCTGGGCCGTGGCGATCGCCGACTTCAGCGCGCTCGCCTTGTCGTTGTGATGGGGCGCGTCCGCGACCCAGAATGCCAGCCGCGCGGTGGCGCCGTCCGAGCGCCAGGAGAACTGGTTCATATCGGCGAACGCAGCGTCGGGCGCCTCGGGGAAGTCGCCGCCGCCGCCCGCAGACTGCTCCGCGAGATGCTGACGGAAGACCTGCGGGTCGGTCTCGAAATCGAAGGGCCGCGTGGTGTAGTCGTCGCCGCGATCGCGGTAGGCGACCAGCGACCAGCGCTGCTCGGCGCCGGGGTACTTGCTCTCGATCGCCGCAGAGATCGCCGTGAACTCGCTCTGCAGGTAGCGGAGCTCGTCGCCCATGCTGCCGGTGGTGTCGATCACGAGCGAGATGTCGAGCGTGGTATGCGCCACGGGCTGCGTCCGCACCTGCGCCGCGGTGTGTTCGGCCGGCGTGAAGTCGAGCAGGCCGCTCATTTGCTCGTCGTGCAGGTGCTGGCGGTAGTCGAGGAAGCGCGTGATGTTGCGGTTGTCGTCCCAGGTGCCCGCGGTCAGCGTACCGGGGGCGACCGGGTTCGGCGCGGGGCGGCTCGTGGGCAATGCCGCCGGGTCAGTGGCGGGCTCGAGGGCGGGAATCCCATCTGCGGATGTGCCAGAGCTGGTCGGTCCCGCTGGGTCCGCTGCGATGAGCGCGTCGCCGCCTGCGTACGCGGTGTCCGACTCGCCCCGCGGGGCGTACCCGGCGGACGAAGGCGATTCCCCCGGGACATCTCCCTTCGCGACCGTCTCTGACCTGGCCGAGTCGTCCGCGCCGCACGCCGTCAGCCCGCTCAGCAGCGCGCCCAGCGCCACCAGTCCCAGTGCCCGTAGTTGTGTCATCCCCCCCTGAGGAGCAGGCTTCGTGCCAAGCCCCGTGCCACAATCCGGCCGCGAACTCCCTGAAATCACTGGGGCTACCGTGTGTCAGCCTGTGCCACGGCGCAGTGCCGCGACGGCTGCGGGATCACGGCAAAGAGCGCCGGACCTCAGCGTGCCGGATTCTGTTCGATCGTCTCGACCGGCACCGGGTTCGAGTCGATCACGTTGTTGCAGCCGACGGAGCTGCCCAGGCTGCACGCCTCACGGAACAACTTTGCTGCCTCTTCGCGGTTCACCGGTACTCCGCGGCCCTGCGCGTAGAGCACGCCCAGGTTTGAGCAGCCGAGCCCCGAGCCGTGGCGGCAGGCCTGCGCATACAGGCGCTGCGCGTCCCCCAGGTTCTCCGGCACGCCGCGACCGTGCTCGTAGAGGGCGCCTTGGTTGTTGCAGCCCTCGGCGAGACCGCCGCTGCAGGCGCGGCTGAACAAGTCCATGGCGCGCTCGTAGTCCTGGGGCACGCCATCACCGCCCTCGAACGCCAAGCCCAGCTTGTTGCAGCCACTGGCGTCACCCAGATCGCAAGCACGCTGGAACAGGCGCGCGCCGAGCACTTCGTCCTTCGTCACGCCGTCGCTGCCGGCCGCGTAACGCTCGCCAGCTTGCGTGCATTCAGCGCCGCTGTCGCAGGTTGGCGTGTTGCGCGCCAGCGCGCCGACCACCGCGAAGATGGCCAGAAAGCCCAGGCCCACGCCGGCCATGATGCTGAGCCGCCGCGACGTGACGCTGGGATCATTCCACGGGGCAGCATTGCTCCACGTGCCGACGATCGGCCCTTCCGGCCCTTCTGCGGCCACGCCGCCGGAGGTCGCCGTATTCGAGGCTACGCTACCCGTTGCACGAGTCTCCGAAACCGACTTCTGGTTCGCCATGGGACCCTTTCCCGCGTTTTCCCGCGCTTCCCGCGAAGCGCACACTCCGACGTCATCTGACGAGCGCCCCACCGAGCGCGAGCGCTCCGTCTTGATGTTGATCTTGGATCGCCATTGTCAAGATGCGATGCGCGCACGCTGACGGACCACAAATCGCCGCGGAATTGTCGCTCGGCCCGGCGGCAATTCCAGTCTTGGTACCCCGACGTGATCGTTTCGGCGCGTTGCTTCAGTCGGCAGTGCAACCAGCGCAGAACGCAGTCACAGCGATTGCCCTCCGCCGTGTGCAGAGATAATCCGCAGGTCGCATGAATGCCGAACTCGCCGAGCTGGAGCTGCTGGCTGAGCAGCTCCGCTATCACGAACGGGCCTACCGCGACGGCACGCCGGAGCTACCGGACGCCGCGTTTGACGACCTCGTGGAGAGATATACCACGCTCGCCGATCGGCTGGGCGTACCGAACGCCGAGCGCCTCGATGCGCGCCCCGGCGCCGATCACACCGAGGGCTTTCAGACGGTCGAGCATCGCGTGCCGATGCTCTCGCTGGAAAAGCTGAGCCCGGCGCGCCGCGACAGCAAGGGCGGCTCCCTGCCGGTCTCGGAGCA
Organism: Polyangiaceae bacterium; assembly: GCA_025936205.1. The sequence goes on from JAICTU010000110.1 coordinate 7,484, forward strand.
GTTGAGCGCCTGGTACGATCGTCGGCGCAAGGATCTGGAGTTGGCAGCCGATGCGGCGTTGCCTTTGATTGTCGAACCCAAGATCGACGGCATCAGTGTCTCACTGCTGTATCAGGAGGGACAGCTGCGGCGCGCGGTCACCCGCGGTGACGGCCGGCGCGGCGACGATATCACGCGCCAGGTGCTGGAATCGCGCGCGCTGCCCGAACGCTTGCGGGGCGCCGGCGGTGAGCTGGAGCTGCGCGGCGAGCTGTACTGGCCGCGCGCGGCCTTTGCGGCGTACAACGAGCAGCTGCGGCAGGCGGGCGAGCGCCTGATCGTCAACCCGCGCAACGGCTGCGCCGGGCTGATGAAGCGCAAGGACCCGACGGGGCTGGGCGAGCTGGGCGTGAAGGCCTTCGTGTACCAGGTCTCCTGGTCGCACAATCTGGGGCTGCCTGCGCGTCAGTCGCAGATCCTGGCCTGGCTGGAGCAGCTGGGACTGCCCTCTTATACGACCGAGATCTTCACCAGCGACCAGCTGCCCGCGATCCTCGAGTACTGCGAACGTTACCAGGACAAGCGCGACCGCCTGGAGTTCGACATCGACGGCATGGTGATCAAGGTCGAGGAGCTCGCTTGCTATGATCGCCTCGGCTCGACCGGTCATCACCCGCACTGGGGCATCGCCTACAAGTTCCCCCCCGAGCGCAAGGCGACGCGGCTGCTCGGCATCCTGGTTCAGGTCGGCAAGAGCGGCAAGCTCACGCCCGTGGCGGAGCTGGAACCGGTGTTCGTGGCGGGCACGGTGGTCTCCCGCGCATCGCTGCACAACTTCCCCGAGCTGGAACGCAAGGACGTGCGCGTCGGTGATCGGGTCTATGTGGAGAAGGCCGGCGAGATCATCCCGCAAGTGGTGGCGGTCGACCTGGAGTCGAGGCCGGACGGCACTCAGCCCTTCGCTCGCCCGCTCACCTGCCCGAGCTGTGGCTCGGGCGTGCTGGCAGAGGAGATCTTCCTGTACTGTCCGAACCCGGCGTGCCCCGCGCAAGTCCGGGAACGCCTGGAGCACTTCTGCAGCCGGCATGCCCTGGACATCGACGGCATGGGGCCCGCGCTGATCGACCAGGTCACCACCAAGCTCGGCGTGCGCAGCCCCGAGCAGCTGTTCGAGCTCGACGCGAACGCACTGGCGGACCTGGAGCGCATGGGCAAGAAGAGCGCGGAGAACGTGGTGGCCGGGCTCCAGCGAGCCAAGGGTCGCGGCCTCGCGCGGGTGCTCGTGGGGCTGGCGATCCGCCATGTCGGCGAGACCATGGCCGAGGACCTCGCGAGCTACTTCGGAAGCGCCGAGGAGTTGCTGGCGTTCGCGCGGCGCTATGCCGCAGAAGAGCCGGAAGCCGTGCAACAGCTCTCCCCGGACAAAGGCTCGGGAGCGATCGAAGGGCTCGCCCGCAAGTCGGCCACCAGCATCTTCGCGGAGCTGGATTCAGCGGCGGTGCGCAACGTGTTCGCGGGCCTCGGGCGGGCCGGCGTATCGCTGGTCGCCACGAGCGCTCGCCGAGCGGCCGTGGCCGGCGTCGCCGGCAAGACCTTCGTCTTGACCGGTACGCTGCCTCAGCTCAAGCGCTCGGACGCGGCCGAACGCATCAAGCGCGCCGGTGGTAAAGTCAGCGGGTCCGTGTCCAAGAACACCGACTACGTGGTGGCGGGAGAAGAGGCGGGTTCCAAGCTGGAGAAAGCCGTCGAGCTGGGCGTCACCGTGCTGGATGAGGCGGGCTTGCTGCAGCTGCTGTCCGCCGACGCAACCAGCGCGAGCTGACGATCGCCGGCGAGCGCCCGAACGCGAGACACGGACAGAACGCGACGCCGGGGCAGCTTTGCCCGCCCGCAGCCAGCCGGTGCTCGCCGTCTGCCTGGGTGCAACGCTCGCGATTCTCGTCCCTGCCGCCGGGCATCCTGGAGCGCGCAGCAGCTGGTACAGGGCTTGCTCGGCGGTCGGGCGATGAGAGTCTATGAGTTGCGCGGTGCGGGGCTGGATCAGCTGGTGTGCGTCGACCGTCCCATGCCGAAGCCCGGGCCTGGTCAGGTGCTGGTGCGGGTGCACGCGGCCAGCCTCAACTACCGCGACCTGTTGATCGCGCGCGGCAAGTACGGTCGCGGCTCGCTGCGCTACCCGCTGGTGCCGCTCTCTGACGGTGCAGGTGAAGTCGTCGAGGTCGGCGCTGGCGTGAGCAGCGTGGCGCCGGGAGACCGCGTCGCCGGTACCTTCTTTCAAGACTGGATCGACGGGCCCTTCGAGGCCAGCGCCGGCGCCTCGGCCCTCGGCGGCTCGATCGATGGTGTGCTCGCCGAACAGGTCGTGCTGTCCGCTGAGGGGGTGGTGAAATTTCCGAGCGAGCTTTCGTTCGAGGAGGCGTCCACCTTGCCTTGTGCTGCGTTGACCGCGTGGGTGAGCCTGGTCGAACGGGGCAAGCTGGAGCCCGACGAGCGCGTGCTGGTGATGGGAACGGGCGGCGTCAGCATCTTCGCGCTCCAGTTCGCCAAGAGCCTGGGCGCGCAGGTGATCGTGACGTCTCGATCGGACGAAAAGCTGGCGCGCGCGAAATCGCTGGGTGCGGATGGCCTGGTCAACTCGCACAAGATGCCCGACTGGGACGCCGGCGTGCGTGAGCTCACGATCGGCAAGGGCGTGGACCATCTGATCGAAGTCGGCGGGGCCGAGACCCTGCAGCGCTCGCTGCGCTGCCTGCGCGAGGGCGGCCATCTGGCGCTGGTCGGGCTCTTGAGCGGCGCGCCCGCGCGGCGCGAAGACGCCGAGAACAATCAGCTCGGCATCCGTGTGGACTCGATCTATGTCGGCAGCCGCAAGCACTTCGAGGCCATGAATGAAGCCATCACGCGCTTCAGGATCCATCCCGTGATCGATCGCGCCTTCACCTTTGATGAGGCGCCAGCAGCGTACGAGTACCTGGCGAGCGGTCAACACTTCGGAAAAGTGGTGATCCGGCTCTGAGCCTGCCGCAAAACGCCCTGCCGGGAAGATCGCCTCAGCGAGGCGCTCTGCCAATGCCGGCATGTCGCTCCGCGGCTCGAGGGCGCACGAATGCAGCGGAGATGCTGAGCTTTCCAGCGCTGGCACGGAGACTGCACGGACTGTTGCTGCAGAAAATGAGCTGAATCCGATCACCGCTGCTCGAGAGAAGGGAGAGATTCATGTCGAAACTCCAGATCCGAAATCCGTTGCTGATCACGGCGCTGGCGCTGGCGCCCTCGGTCGCTTTCGCTGCGGGTGATTCGAACCCCTCGAAGACCACGACCACGACCACGAACACCACCGTGGTGCCCACGAACGGCAAGCCGCCCGCGGCACCCCCCGCAACCACATCGGCATCGGGGTCACTGGACAATCCATCCGGCAGCGCCGTGCTCTCGCCCGCCACTCCGCCCGATATGAAGGCGACAGATGAGGCACAGAACCGCAGCGGCAATCCGGATCAAGCCGGCATCGATCCTGCGCAGGTGCAGAAGGTATTCGGCATGGATGTCGCGCTGATCGATCTCAAGGCGCTGAACAAGGACCAGGTGAAACAGCTGCAGCAACGGCTGCAGGAGCGCGGCCTGTATCGCGGCAAGATCGACGGCGCGATGGGTCCGCAGACCCGCAACGCGCTGACCGGGCTGATGGCGCAGCAATACTCGTTGAACCAGCGCCTGATGAACCAGGGGCAGATCACCGAGCAGTTCGCGTCGAGCATCGGCGTGGACACCCACGGTCGAGCCCCCGTGACTGGAGTCGACCTGAACCCCGCGACCACTCCCGCCGCCCCACCCCCGGCGAACCAGTGAGGGGGTAGCTACCCGCTCAACGAGCGTGAGGACCGGGACGCTGCGTGTCCGCTCGCGACGGGGGCTCCCGCGATGGGAGCTCCCGCGCGGCTCTGGCCGTACCCGTCACTTCCAGCACGCCAGCTTTGGAGGGGCGCCGCTCTGCAGGATAGTGCGCGGCATGCGCCAGATAGCTGGCGAAACGAGTGACGGCACGGTCGATCGGCAAGGCAAATGACAGGCCCTGGCTATCCCGGAGAATGAAGGAAACGATGCCCACCACGCGCCCCTGGCGATCGACGAGCGGCCCGCCGGAGTTGCCTTCGTTGATGGGCAGATCGGTTTGCACGTATTCAACGCCTTCGAGCAAACGATTGGGAAAGGAGACCATTCCCCGGCTCACGGAGAAGAACATCTTGCGCGGCGAGCCAACCGCCAGAACCTCATCACCGACTCCCATCGCCGCGGTACTGCCCAGCTCTGCCGCCGCAGAGAGCGGGCTGGTCAGGTTCGCGCTGAGCAGTGCCAGATCCAGATCGGCGTCGGTATCCAGCACCTTCGCCTGGATCGGCGCGCCGCCGAAGGGAGTGATGGTGACGCTGTGAGCGTTGGAGACGACGTGCAGATTGGTGAGCACGAGGCCATCGCGATCGACGACCACACCTGCACCATAGTTCATGTCGGCGCGCACCGCCGCCGTCCAGCTCTGAGCCCGCGCCGCCAGCTGGGCCCACGTCGGCTCGGCATCGGCATTCTCATGCTTGGGCGTACGGCGTGCTTCTTCCATCACGGCGCGTGCTTCACCCGGCGCCGCTGTGGCCGTGGCTTCAACGTGACTGGTAGTAGCTGTGGCCGCCGATGCGACAGCGCCCGACACCAGCTCCCGTTCTGAAGGCCCGCTGGCTGCAGCGAGCGGTGCGCGGCTGATCATCACGCCGAGACTGAAACTCGCGAGCGACAGCGCGACGTTGATTCCGAGTTGGAGGTTCGATCGACCGCGAGATGTGGCGGGGCGCATCGCTTTTACCGGTGTGACAGATCAGCGTTACAGAAACAACTCACCCCGTGCGTTTTCCGACCTGCGGCGGCGTGGCACCATTTTCGCCCCATCGTGATCAGGGCCATCACATCGCATGAAAGAGGGAAAATCATGCCTGAAAAGAAGACGTTGGCGAAAGCCAAGCAAGACCTGAAGCAAGGTAAGAGCCCCACGACCGCCGCGGGTGAATTCGTACACGAGGAGATCGAGCACGTGCGCCAAGGGAAACATGGAGCGCGCTCCACCAAGCAAGCGATCGCGATTGGTTTATCCAAAGCGCGCCGCGCTGGAGTTCCCCTGTCGCCACCGAAGAAGGGGCAGACCAGCGAAACCACGCGGCGCTCGGCCCAACGTGAGCTGGCCAGTGCGCAGAACGAGCGCGAACGCGGAGCTCCATCTCCGAAGCGCAGCGCCGCGACCCGGCGCGCCTTGAAGCGAGAATCGCAGGCCGCGGCTTCGCCCGCAGCGCTCTCGCGTCAGGCCAAGACTGCGGCGCGCCGCCGGCGCCGGAACAAGGAGCAGAGCCCATGACCCAACAAGTACTTCCGTCGTCCCACCGACATCCTCACGATGACGCTCACGCCCACTCGCTGCGCGTTCAGCTCGCGAGCCTCAGCGCCTACCTCGTACCACTCGGGCGCCTACTGTTCACGCTGATCTTTCTGGAGTCCGTGCCGATGCACTTCTCCGCGCAGGGCATCGGCTACGCCGCGCAGAGCGGCGTGCCCTGGCCGAACGTGCTCGTGCCGCTGTCGGGCATCCTGGCGCTCGCCGGCGGCCTCAGCGTGCTGCTCGGCTATCACGCGCGCATCGGAGCGCTGCTGCTCGTACTCTTTCTGATCCCGGTCACGCTGACGATGCACGCCTTCTGGAACATCCCGGACGCCACGATGGCGCGCATGCAGATGGTCATGTTCATGAAAAACGTGAGCATGCTGGGCGCGGCGCTGATGATCCTGCATTTCGGCGCAGGGCCGATCAGCATCGACGCGGCCCGCACGCGGCGGCTCTGAGCCCTGCTGATCTCGGCCGGGCGAGGCTCAGGGCGGCTCGCTGCCGCCGTCCACGAACACCGCATCCACCACGGGGCGGCCCTCTGCCGCTCCCTCGCTGGCGGCGGCGCCCGGGCGCACGCTGACTCGACCTGCCCAGCTCGGTTCTTCGGTGGGGGTGTCACCCCACCCCTGGACGAGGCGCAGCGGCGTGAGCACTTCGCGCTGCAGCACCCGAGCAGCCGTCGAAGCGAAGCTGGTAGCGGCGATCGAGGCCACGACCGCCGTGCCCCACCCGAAGGGCCCGAGCGGACGGCAGCCGAAGAAGTGGCTGAGCCCGGGCGTCTGGATCACGCCGACCAGCGTGGCCGCCGAGAGCAGGCTGGTGGTGACGACCGGGGCGCTCAGGCCACCGGATCGCAGCGTCTGACCCAGCTGCGAGCCCACCAGCGCCGCCAGCGCCACGGTGCGGGCGCGTGCCTGGGTGCCGGTCAAGCGCGCGACCGTCCAGGCGCCGGTAGCGCCCGCCGCGGTGGCGAGGGCGCGGAACGCGATCTGCCGGTTCAGCGGGCGCCCCAGCGTCTCCTCCGGCGTCATCGTCGCCAGCACTTGCAGCGTGTCGCCGGAGGGGGGACGCAGGGCGATGGCCATCGCCGGCGCCACGTCCGTGAGCAGATTCACCAGCAAGAGCTGGCGCGCGTTCAGCGGCGGCCGGCCCTCGATCAGACCGACCCCCAGCGTGAAGCCGATCTCGCCCAGGTTGCCGCCGAGCAGGATGGAGACCGCGTCGCGCACACTGGACCACATGGCGCGCCCCTCGATGATGGCGTCCACGAGGGTCTCCACGCGCCCGTCCATCAGGACCACGTCCGCCGCGCCGCGCGCGGCCGCCGTACCGTGCTCGCCGATGGCGATACCGCAGTCCGCCAGGCGGATCGCCGGAGCGTCGTTCGTGCCGTCTCCGACCATACCCACCACGCGACCGGTGCGCTGCAGCGCGCGTACGACGCGCACCTTCTGCGAGGGCGTGACGCGCGCAAAGACCGCGACCGAGCCGAGCATCTGATCCAGCTCCTCGTCGCTGGCATGGGCGAGCTCATTGCCCGAGACCACGCGCCGGTCGCCGAGTAGCCCGAGCCCCTCGGCGATCGCGCGAGCGGTGCTCGGATGGTCGCCGGTGAGCATCAGCGTGCGCACGCCCGCGCGGCGGATGCGCTGGATGGCCCGCTTGGAAGAGGGACGCAACGGATCGCTGAAGGCCAGGAAGCCCACGAACTCGAGCGCGGCCACGTGCCGCGGCTCCAGCGCCTCGATGCTCGGATAGTGCCGCTCGGCCACCGCGAGCACGCGCAGACCCTGACGCGCCAGGCGATCGACCTCATCCGCCAGCGCCTGGCGCTCGGCCTCGGAGAGCGGGCCTTCCGCGCCGCGCGCGCTCGAGCACAGCGGCAACAACACTTCGGGCGCGCCCTTGACGCTGAGCAGCGGCCCGCTCGTGGTCTCCGCCAGCGTCGCGTGATAGTTGCGACCCGGCGCGAAGTAGATCTCGCTCACCCGCCGCCAGCCGAACGCGCCTTGCTCGGCGCCCACGCCCAGACGCCCGGCGGCTCGCCGCAGGGCATCGTCCGTCGGATCAGCGGCTCCGGGGCTGCGCTGCTCGGCGGCGGTGGCGCGCACACCCACGGCGATCGCCGCGACCTGAGCGGGCCCCGACTCTGCGAGCGAGACGAAGCGCCCGCCCCCGTACACTTCCGAGAGCTCCAGCTGACCGCGCGTCACCGTGCCGGTCTTGTCGAAGCAGATCACATCGATGCGCCCCAGCGCCTCGATCGACCGCGGGTTGCGCACCAGCGCCTGACGCGCGGATAGCCGTTCTGCCGCCGAGAGCTGCGCCGCAGTGGCCAGCAGCGGCAAGCCCTCCGGCACCGAGGCCACGGCCAGGCTCACGCCGGTGCCCACCAGATCCTCGAGCTTGCGCCCGCGCAGCAGGCCGCCGCCCACCACGCCCACGCAAGCGGCCAGCGCCACCGGCCCCGTCAGATCCATCAGGTCGCGCAGGCGTTGCTCCACCCCGCCCTGGCCGCGCTGCGCGCGTGCGCCGCTCGCCCCATGGCGCGCCGTGGTGGCCTCACCGGTGGCCACCACCACGGCCAGCGCGCGCCCGGCAGCGATCACGGTGCCGGCGTAGAGCATCGAACGACGATCGGCGATCTGCGGCTCGAACGAGGGCTGGGCGTCCTTGCTCACGGGCAAGGATTCACCCGTGAGACTGCTGGCGTCGACCTCGACCGAGCTGGCCTGGATCACGCGGCAGTCCGCCGGCACCACGTCGCCCGGATTGAGCACGACCACGTCGCCGACCACGAGCTCGCCCTCGTCCACCAGGCGCTCGGAGCCATGCCGGCGCACCAACGCCTGCACGGGGGGCGTGCGGGTCAGGCGGCGAATGCGCCGCTCGGTGCGGAAGCGTTGCACGCCACCCGCGACAGCGCTGGAGCCCACGACGCCGCCCAGCACCAGCGCGTCCGACAGCGAGCCCACCATCGCCGACAGCGCGGCGCCCGCGGCCAGAAGCGGCGCGAGCGGATTGAACAGCTCGTCGCTGATCGCTTCGCCCAGACCCATCAAGCCGCGCGCCGTGCCCGAGAGCTCGACCCGCGGCCGGCGGCGCGCCACCTCTTCCGGGCCGAGACCGTGCAAGCTGCTGCCCAGCCGCACCAGCACGCCCTCGGGCTCGAGCGCGTGCCACGGCGTGGGATCGCGTGGAGCAGGCAGCGCCTCGAGCTCCAGGCCGCGCGAGGCGCGCACGCTGTTGAACATGGCCACCAGCGTCGCGCTGTTGACGACGAACATCACGCGCCGGTGCGTGAGCGAGACGAGACCGCCCGCCGACGCCACCGTGCCCAGCGTCGCCGCCGTGAGCGCGGTCTTCACCGCGCGCTTGGAGACCCGGCGAGCGGCGGCGCAGGCCTGGATCACGAACACGACCTCGGTCAGGTCGTTGCCCACCAGCAGGTGCGCGCTCCAGGGCGTTGCGCCATCGCTGCTGCACAAGCCCACGCCGCAGTCCGCGGCCGCCAGCTCCGCGCCTCCGCTCGGCGACACCAGGCACACGGCCTTGCCCTCGCGTTGCAGGCGGCGCACTCCCGCGAGCAGACCTTCGCTCTCGGGGATGACCTCGTCCGCGTTGAGGTCTTGCAGCACGTCATTGCTGGCCGATGCGATCACCACGCGCAGCTCCGCGTCGTGGGCGGCGTCGATCAGCTCCTCGACCCCCGTCTGGGCCAGGATCTCGATCTCGACCACCGCCACCATGCGGCCCGCGCGCTCCAGCGCCAGCAAGAAGCCGCCGCGCTCCGCGCGCGCACGCGCGTGAGCGCTCAGTGTCACGTCGGTGGTGGCGTCGGAACGCCCGAAGGGGCCGAGCTGCCACAACCCATCCGTCTGCACCTCCAGCGGCCGCTTGGCATTGAACAGCTGCTCGACGTGCTGCCGCGCTTCGTGGATGTCCTCGGGGTCGTCCGAGAGCACCGCGCCGATCACGAACTGGCGCCGGCGCAGCAGGTCTTCGTGCAAGACCAGGCAGTCGATGCGATCGAGGCGGCGCAACACGCGCTGATCCAGCACCAGCACGCCGCGCGCGGCCAGCGCCTGAGCCAGGCGCGAGGCGAACACCTCGCGGCCCAGCCGCGCAGGCCGCGGCAGACCGCCGAACAGCGCCGCACTCGCGCGCTGGAAGCTGCGCGTGGTGATGAAGCTGGTCAAAAAGCCGCCCAGCGACACGAACACCGCGCGGTCGGCGTACTCCTCGATCGGACCGCGCGGCAGCGGCACCGGGCGCGCCCAGCGCTCCGCCATGTCCTCGGGAACCAGCGCCGGCGCCTTGCACAGCTCGGCCTCCCGGCGCTCCCACAGCCCGCGCTGCGAGCTCACCTCGCCCAGCGACGCGAGCTTGTGCAGAGCGTCGACGAAAGAATTGAAGGGCCGCTGCGCCACCCCCTGTGCCAGCGAGGTCACCAGGTTCAGCAGGAACTCGGCGCGCTCGCGGCCGAGGCGCTCTTCGAGCCCGCGGCGCAGCCGCGGCACGGATTGCAACACCGACAGCAGCGCCACCAGATTGCCGCCGAAGGGCAGCGCCGGCAGCAGCGAGAAGCGCAGGCCGAGGCCGAACAGAAAGGCCGCGCCGTCCGCCAGCAGCTCGACCACCGTGCGCAGCTGCTCGATGTCGTCCGCGGGATGCCAGCGCCCCTCCTCCGAGAAGCCCTCGCTCGCGAGCCCTACCTCGCGCTCGGCCGCCTCGACCGCCTCGCACAGCTCCTGCTCGCCGTAGGCTCCGCGTTCAAACGAGAACACGACGCGCTGCGTGTCGGGGTTGACCTCCACCCAGTGCAGCCTGCCGAGGGATGCCCCGATGCGCCGCATCGCGTTGGCGAGAGCTTCCAGCTGCTCGGGGCGGACCGGGCGAAACTCGACGTGCGCCCGGGCGCTGCCGACGGCGGCGCGCCGCGAACGTGGCCGAAACAGCCCCGCGACGGAGGACAGCGCACGCGCGACGGGCATACCCCAGCGAACGGCACGATCGGAGGACAACCTACCGCTCTGCTCCGGCCTTTCCGGGCTTTGGGGTTGAATCGGCTCGCTCCCGGACAAGGTCTTTCCTTTCGCACGGGTACCCGGGGGCGCGCAAGCCAACCGGCGGGGAGCCCGCCGGGCCAGGCCGGGCCACCTTCACGTGCCCGAGCCCAGCTGATAAAGAGCGGTGCCGTGAACGAGGAGCCCTCGACCCTCTTCCCTTCGGCACCGCCCGGCGCAACGGATCTGCTCCGTGCTGCGCAGGGCAAGGTCAGCCGGCTCGAGTACCTGCAGATGCGTGCGATCCGGCAGACGCTGAAGCCGGGTCAGCTCGACGTCGCGCTGCGCTGGTGCCAGCGCACCATTGGTCAGACCTGGATCACGCTCGCGACCTATAACCTGCACCGCGTTCACCACATCGAACGGCTGGAGCCGCTGGCGCCGCGGCGCAGCTTCATCCTGGTCTGCAACCACCGCAGCTTCTTCGACCTGTACGTGCTCACGGCGGCGCTGCTGCGCTGGAAGCTGCGCCACCGCATCGTGTTCCCGGTGCGCTCGAACTTCTTCTACGACAACCCGGCGGGCTTCTTCGTGAACGGCGTGATGAGCTTCTTTGCGATGTATCCGCCGCTGTTTCGCGACAAGCGCCTGGCGTCGCTGAACGCTCTGGGCCTGAACGAGCTGGCGTCGCTGCTGCGCGCGGGGGAGACGCTGGTCGGCATCCATCCCGAGGGGCGCCGCAATCCCGGCGACGATCCCTACGCGCTGCTGCCGGCCAAGAGCGGCGTCGGCCGCCTGATCCTGGCGGCCAAGGGCGTACCCGTCGTACCGGTGTTCACCAACGGGCTGCTGCCGAACAACCTGCCGCGCCAGGTGCGCAGCAACTTCGACGGCACCGGCATCAAGATCCACAGCGTGTTCGGCAATCCGATCGATTTCGGCGGGCTGCTGGACGAGCCGATGTCGCCGCGCCTGTGCGCGCGCGTCTCGCAGCTCTGCCTGGACGAGGTGCGCAAGCTGGGCGAAGAAGAAAAAGCCCTGCGCGCGGCCGAAGAAGCCGGGCGTTAGCGAACGGGGGGCTCGCCCCCGCACGGCCCCAAACGCGCTAGAATGGGCCCGCTATCGTACACTCATCGGATGTACGATAGACGCACCCACCCGCGGGAGATATGCTCTGCGCATGGCTCAGCTCGCGCGGCAGCTGGTTTCGGAAGCGGAGTTTCGCTCGCTGCCGGAGACGACCCAGCGTCTGGAGCTGATCGACGGGGAGCTGATCGTGTCGCCCAGTCCCTCCTACCAGCACCAGGAGATGCTCAGCCGCATCGTGGTGGCCTTGCGACGCTGGGCTGGCGCTCAGCAGCGCCCGATCACCATCGGGCTCGCGCCGCTCGACGTGCGCTTCGCTCCGGGTCGGATCCTGCAGCCCGATGCATTCGTCCTGTTCGAGCAACTATCTGCCGCCCAGGAGGGTCCGATCGAGAGCATTCCTGCTCTGTGCGTCGAGGTGCTGTCCAGCAATCGCGCTCATGATCGCTTGACCAAGCGCTTCGCGTACGCCGCGGCCGGTGTCGGCGAGCTCTGGACGGTGGAGCCTACGGGCAGCGTCGAACGCTGGACGGGCGCAGGTCTGAGTCAGAGCGAGCTGCTCAGCGATCGTTTGCGCTCGCCGTTGTTGCCCGGCTTCGAGCTCGATCTGGCTGAACTGCGCATCCCGTGAGCGCGGCGCTGGCGTGCGCTGGGCACATTCTGGTGTGCGCGGGGACGCGCGGCACCGAGCCCATGCGCAGAAGGGCTCAGTCTTCGTCGTAGAAGAGCGGCTCGCGCTGCGCGAGGAACTCTTCGATGGCGCGCACGGAAGCGGGCTCCAGCGGGTCGAACTTGATACCCATGCCGGGCGGGACGTTGCTGGTCTCGGAGTAGACGCGTACCCAGCGCACCTCGCCCGAACCCTTGATCGGCTCGGCGCGCCCCGGCAGGTTCACCTGGAACTCCAGGCGCGACCCGACCGGCTTCAGCTGGTGGGTGGCGATGAAGATTCCGCCCACGGACATGTTCTCGACGAAGCCCGCGTAGAAGTTGTGCTCGCTGCTGACGGTCACGTCCAGCTCGACACCGAAGCGATCGTGCTCGCGCCGGCCGCTGCTCTCGCGCCCTTCGCCGGGGCGGCCCGACGTTCTCTTGGTGAATTCCGCTTCGCGGCGAGGACCGGCGTTGTTCATCATGACCTACCCCTTCTTTCGATCACTCTCGAGACAGCACCGGGGAGAGCCACAGGTCCTCTCCACCGCCGAGCGAGCTCAGCTTGATGCGCACCGCGTCGCCCACGTTGGGCGGCAGCGCGTGACCCACGACCTGGACCAGGTCGCCGACGCGGCCACCGTAGGCGCGCACCTTCACATCCTGGCTGCCGTGCTGGCCGTCCGCGCCGTGGAGGCTCAACTGCGTGACGATCACACCGCCCTGCCACTCGGACTCGGCCTGGGTCACCGTCAGCGCCAGCGACTCGGATTCGCCCTTCACCAGGCTCGCCGTCGCGTGCTCGAGCGGCGTCGAATCGGACGCGCCCACGCCGACCACCACCAGCGCGCCCAGCGCCACCGCCGTCAGCGCACGCCCGCGCAGGGCGCGGCGCCGCATCACGAAGCCCAGGCCGCCCAGGCCGA
>JAICTU010000235.1 GCA_025936205.1 Polyangiaceae bacterium
ACCGCTTCCTCTTCCTGAATGTCCTTCGGAAAGATCAGGCAGGTGACGGTGCTCTGATCGATCGCGATGCGCAGTGCCCGGTCGACGCAATGGCGCACGGCAGCCGGGCTCGACACGGTCACGCAGTACTCGCTGGCAACATCCTTGAAGAGCGACGGCAGGTCCACCTCTTGCTGGTACGAGCTGCCGATGGCCGTGGTGGCGGATTGACCGAGAATGGCGACCACGGGCTGGTGATCCATCTTCGCGTCATACAAGCCGTTCAAGACGTGGATCGCTCCGGGCCCGCTGGTGGCCAGACAGACCGCCACCTTGCCGGTGAACTTCGCGTCGGCGCAGGCCATGAAGGCCGCGAGCTCCTCGTGCCGCGCCTGGATGAAGCGCGGCTGATCATCGTTCTTGCGCAGGCCTGCGAGCAGCCCGTTGATGCCGTCACCCGGGTAGCCGTAGATGCGCTCGATCCCCCACTCTCGCAAGCGCTGCATCACATACTGGCCGACACTCGTTGCCATGTTCTCCATCCTTTCTCAGTGAGCCTGCGCCAGCGCGCGCCGCGTCCAGCGCTGCATCAACGCCGCCAGGCCTCCACCCACCAGCAGAGCCCCGAACAGTTGCCAGCGGCGCTGGTTCGCCCAGAGCTGCCAGCTGAAGCCACGCGCGATCGAGTCGAACTCGCCGTGCGCACCGTGGTCGCCCGGCACAGGCTGCCAGAAGTTGTCGGCGCCGTTCGTGGCCGGCTCTGGCAGCAAGGCCCCGTCCCAGGCCGCATGCGCGAGGTGCCGATCCAGCCAGCCGGGAACCACCTTTTCTCCCAGCGTGGCCTCGACCGTGGTGTAACCGACCATGAGCTCGCGCCGCCGGTGCTCCGTCGCGAACAGGATCGCATCCGCCGCCACTTCGGGCTGATAGATGGTGCCGACGGGACGCACCTTGTGCCCCATCTTGTTGCGCGTCCAGGTGAACTGGGTGGTGTTCAGGGCCGGCAGGTTCACCATCGATAGCCAGACCTGGCTCTTCTGGTGGATCAGCTCGGAGCGCACGGACTCGACCAGGCCCTGCAGGGCGTGCTTGCTCGCGCAGTAGGCGCTCTGCAGCGGGATGGAGCGAAATGCGAGCGCCGAGCCCACCTGGATGATCACTCCACGGTCGCGCTTCACCATGCGCCCCAGAGCGCAGTGCAATCCGTGCGCGGAACCGAGAAAGGTAACGTCCACGATGTGCCGGAATTCTTCCGGGCTCATTTCCAGAAACGGGCTGTACATCGAGACCATCGCGTTGTTGATCCAGACGTCGATCGGTCCGAGTTCGCGCTCCACCTGCTGCGCCGCCGCCTCGACCTGCTCGAACCGGCTGACGTCGGTCGGGATGACGAGTGCCGTCGCGCCGCGCGCTTCCACGTCGCGCTGCGCACCTTCGAGGCCGTCGCGCCCCCTCGCGAGCAGCGCGAGCCGAGCCCCACGCCGCGCAAACAAGCGCGCGGTGGCCCGGCCGACTCCGCCCGAAGCCCCAGTGATGACGACTACCTGTCCGCCGTCGATGCGCATCGCTAGCCCTCCATCGCTCGAGAAAGCAGCCGAGCCAGCGGTCGTTGGCCGGGCTGACGCCGCGCGATGATCAGCGCGGCTCCGCCGATGCCGAGCGCCAGCAGCACGCCGCCGCGGCGGCGCCGGCGCGCCTGAGCCGCGACCTCAGCCAGCATCGTCCGCACCTGACGGACGACGGCATCACCCCGGATCGCCATCTGCACGACCTGCGCGCTATGCAGCGCGGTTCGCCCGGTCTGCTGCCGGATCTGTTCCCGGCAGCTGAAGCCGTCAGCGATCAGCAACTCCTCGGCCGGCGCGTTGCGCACCTCGGGCAACAGCGCACGCTCCCCGCAGGCCACACTCACGGCATAGTGGTCGTTGCTGCGCTCGTAGCCGAAAGCGCCCGCCATGCCACAGCAGCCCATCTCGGGCTCGCGGTGCTGGAGCTGCATCTGATCGAAGAGTGCCCGCTCGGAAGCGAGCTTGCCCGGCGTGCTGTCATCGAGCGCGTCCAGCGCCTTCTGATGGCAATGGCCGTGGACCAGGGCGGCGCGCGGCAGCGGCGGCGGCTTGTAGCCGTTCGCTCGTGATTGCAAGAAGCCGCTCAACGTGAAGGTCAGCCCGCGCAGACGCTGGGCATCTTGATCATTGGGCAGCAAATTCCCGAGCTCGTCCTGAAACGCTGCCCAACAGCTCGGCTCGAGTACGACCATCGGGATGCCTGCACGATAGAAGGGCCGGAGCTCGTCCAGCGAACGCAGCCAGCGCCGCTTGGCCTGCGTCAGGAAGCCGTAGTCGTAGAGCGGACGCCCGCAGCACACGTCCCCTCGCGGAACCAGCACCTGGAAGCCCGCCTGCTCCAGCACCTCGGTGGCGGCGACTGCGACCTCCGGATGGAAGTGGTCGTTGAAGGTATCCGGAAAGAGCACCACCTGCGGCGCTCCCTCCTGACGCAGCGGGCGCCGTGCAAACCAGCTCTTGAAGGTCCGAGGAGCAAACGCAGGCACCTCGCGCCGAGGATGGACGCCGCCCAGGAATTTTGCCACGCGCGCGAGCCCGCGGGTGTGCGTGAACGCATTGGCGAGCCCGGGCGCGTACGCGGCGAGCCGTGACCAGGTGTGGATCCAGCCGAACGCATAGGCATGCCGCGGCCGCAGCCGGCCCCGATAGTAGTGGCTCAGGAACTCGGACTTGTACGTCGCCATATCGACGTTGACAGGGCAATCGCCCTTGCAGCCCTTGCAGGACAGGCACAGATCGAGCGCCTCTTTCACCTCTTCGCTCCGCCAGCCGTCGCGCACGAGCTCGCCGTTCAGCATCTCGAACAGCAACCGCGCGCGCCCCCGGGTGGAGTGCTTTTCTTCCCGGGTCACCATGTAGGAGGGGCACATCGTGCCTCCCTCCTCGCGCCGGCAAGCACCGACGCCGACACAGCGCAGCGCCGCACGCGCGAAGTCGTGTCGGTCGTCGGGGTAGCTGAAGTGCGTCGCGAGCTGCGGCGGATTGTAATCGCTGCCCAGCCTCAAGTGCTCGCTGACGCCGAAGGCCCTGCCTTCGAGGTTCACCAGCTTGCCGGTGTTCATGCGATTATCGGGATCCCAGATGCGCTTGAACTCAGTGAACGCCTGCACGAGCTCCGGACCGAACATCTGCTGCCAGAACTGAGCGCGCGCTTGACCATCCCCGTGCTCCCCAGATGCCACACCCCCGTACTTCTTCACGAGCTCCACGGCTTCGTTCAGGAACTTCTGGTAGCTCTGGATGCCTTGCGCCGTGTACACGTCGAACGAGACCCGGCAGTGCACGCAGCCTTGGCCGAGGTGGCCGTAGAGCGCAGGATTGTGGCCGTAGCGCCGGAACAGCTGGCGCAGCTCGCGCAGGTACTCGTGCACCACTTGCACGGGCACCGCCGAATCCTCCCAGCCCGGCCAGCTATCGGGCTCTCCTGGTACCCAGGTGGTGCTGCCGAGCCCGCCCTCGCGCACGCGCCAGATCATGTGCTCCTGCTCGACGTCGTCGTAGAGCTTCATGTCGATCGGGGCGCGGCGCCCGAGGTGCCGAACGTGCTCCATCATCCGGCGCGCTTGCTCGTCGCTCGCCTCGCGCGACTCGCCACCGAACTCGACGAGCAGGTACGCTGGGCCCTTGGGCAGCATCGCCAGGCTGGCGTCCGCGTCGCCCTTGCGCCGCACGTAGTCGAACAGCAGGTCGTCCAATCCCTCGCACGCGATCGGCTGGAACTCCAGCACGTCCAGCGCACACTCGGCGCCGGTACAGATATCATCGAAGCCGAGCATGACGACGGTGCGTGCCTGGGGATTGGGCGCCAGGTGCAAGGTCGCCTCCACGATGGTGACCAGCGTCGACTCCGATCCGACCAGGGCGCGCGCGACGTGAAAGCCGTTCTCCGGCAGCAGGTCGTCGAGATTGTAGCCGGAGACGCGGCGGCCGAGCCGCGGCATGTCGCGGCGGATCACGTCGCCGTAACGGTCCACGAGGGCCCGCAGGGCGCGGTAGATCTCGCCCCGTCGCCCACCAGCCCGGATGATCGCGTCCAGCTGCTCGGGGGGCGTTGCGCCCACGCGCAAGCGCGTACCGTCGTAAAGCACGACGTCGAGCGAGTGCGTGTTGTCGCTGGTGCGCAGGCCCAGACCCGCGTTCTTGCTGAGCAGGGAGTGGCTACCGCAGGAATTGTTGCCCAGCATGCCGCCGAGCGTGCAGCGGCTATGTGTTGCGGGATCGGGCCCGAAGAGCAGCCCCTGGGCGCGTGAGGCTTCGCGAAAGCGATCCAGCACGCAGCCGGGTTGCACAGAACCGAGGCTATGTTGCGCGTCGATCTCGACGACGTGATGCATGTACTTCGAGAAATCGAGCAGCAGACCGGTGTTGCAACCCTGGCCCGCGAGGCTCGTACCGCCGCCGCGCGAGAGCACCGGTGCACCATGCTGTCGCGCGACGCGCACGGCGGCCTCGACGTCCTCGGCATGACGCGGCAGGACCACGCCCAGCGGCGCCTGGCGGTAGTTGGAGGCGTCCGTCGCGTACAGGGCCCGCGCGCCTTCGTCGAAGCGCACCTCGCCCGAGATCCGCTGCCGCAGCTCCGCCGCCATGGACGCGAGCACCTGGCTGCTGAACCCGGACCGACTGTCGTCAGTTTGCAGACGACGCCGGCGCGCCGTGGCCGCCGAATTGAGAACGCTCAGTCGAATCATCGAAGCTCCTCACTGCGAGTAGGCGATTGTCGACAGCAGCGCCTCCTCTGCCTGTCGCGAATCGAGACGAGTGTGCTGCACCACGATGGGTACATCCGACACGATCACGCTCGCGTAGTCCGTGCCCCGAGGGATCGGCGCCGGGTCACGCAGGTCGTTGAAGCGCAGGTGCAAGGTGCGGCGCGCCGGAACCTGGACCTGATAAGGGCCACACGGCTCACGATCGGAGAAGAACACGGTGATCTCGACGTGCGCATCGAGATCGCTGGCGTTGAGTAGACAGGCAGCCTCGTGGCTCTCCAGGGCCCGGCTCGTCGCGTGACTCTCCGGCGGGATATAGCCTTCGGCGATCGCCCACAGCTTGCGACCGATCATGCGGACCCTGGATGCAAGACACACACCGATTGCCGCGAGTGGACCAACAACCCACAATTCGCGTCCGAACGCGTGAGCTTCCGCCATCGGGGTCGCACGCGGGCGCATCCTTCCGCCTCGCATGTGGCGGAAGCGACGGGATCCAGCTGGTCAGACCGCATGGCTGTCCTTGCGGGCCTCCGATGCAGCGGGCTACGTAGAGGATCGACTCACAGGTGAATCGACTTACGAATCGTGTCTTGGCGGTTCTGAGCGCCGCAACATTGACCTGTTGTTGGGCGAGTACTGCTCCCCGCTTTCGCCCGACGGAGACTCTGGTCAGCACCTCCTCCGCACAGGCAGCTTCTGCTGGCGCAGCAAATGCTTCATCTGCGCTCTCGCGCGGACAACTCTGGTCGGCCTGGAATCGTCTCCGTGGCGATGCGTATCCGCTCGATGCGCTCGATCGTTCCCTGGAGCTGGGTGAAAAGATCGTCTGCGATGCGCGCCCGCTGGTCGCCTATGAGGGCCAGCGCCTGCGCTATCGAGGCACCGTCTGGGTCAATCCCGCCTTTCGCGAGAGGCTGGAGCGCTTCGAAGAGCTGGTGCGCGAGGTGGCAGTCGAGATCTATGGCCGTGCTCCCCGGAGGATCGATCACCTCGGCGCCTACAACTGCCGCTCCACCCGGCACCATACGGGCCGACTCAGCGAGCATGCCCTCGGTAACGCGCTCGACGTTGCCGGCTTCGAGTTCGGGCCCGCTCCGAAGCAGGGCCTGGCGTCTCCCTTGCCCAAGGGGTTGCGAGGGGCCTTTCGTGTGCGCGTTGCGGAACACTGGCGCCCACGCGGCGATAGCCCCGTTGCAAGTGTCCACGCTCGCTTTCTGCACGAATTGGCCGCGCGCTGCGAAGAGCGCTCCGACCTGTTTCGTGTGCTGATCGGCCCGAACCAACGGGACCATGCCGACCATTTTCACTTCGACATGTCGCCCTGGCATTACGTGAACCTTTAGCGGGCGGCTCTCGCCACTCTGCCGCGCTCGAGAAGGCGCGCCAGGCGCAGCGCACGGGGGGGGAGCGCTTGCGCCTGGCATTGCTCGGCCGAGCTTCGCCCGGGCTGCCTCTAGTGACGCAGCTTCTCCGCTGCCTGCTCGGCGCGAGCGGCGCCGACCGCCGTCTTGACGTGCCGTTGCTCCTCGGGCGGAGGGAGCACGGCGTTCAGCCCGAGCGATTGGATCCAGAGCTCACGGCACCAGCCCTTGGTGTGGTACAGGTGCTCGTCCTCCTGATCTTCCACCTCGTCGCAGGCGTTCGCCACCATGGCCGCGCTATCGCCGGTGAGCTCGTCCGCACACTTGGTGAGCAGCTCCCAGTCGAGATGGTCCTTCGTCTCAGCGAGCACCACGCATTCGCACGCCACCAGCTGGGCGGCAGCCGGGTCTCCCGCGGCTCGCGCCATCTTCATGGCTTCCACCAGGGAGGCTCCGAGATGGCGCACCACCGCTCGGCCGGGGGTTTCTCGATGCGGATCGATCTCGAGGGCCTTGCAGATCCCTTCCAGGGTCGACACGTGCGTGCGGGTCTGATTCAGGTACTTTTCCCACTCCTCTTTCAGCTCTTGCTCCACTGCACACTGCGCCGCGAGCTCGTACACCTTCACGCCGCCCTGCTCGTGCTCCAGGGACTGCAAGATCAGTTCTTCCAGCTGTTCGCTCTTCATCTGTTGCTCCTTGATGGGTTCTCGACTCTCGCGCCTCACACGGCCGGTGGATCTACTTCGCGCTCGTGATGCCGGTGGCGGCCGACGGCGCGGATGAACTCGGGCAAGGCGTCCGACGCCGTGCCGCGCTCACGCAGCAAGAGGCCGGGGTCCTTCTTTCCCGAGGGCAACACCGCCGGGACGCCAGCGTTCTCGATCAACGCGGTCGCCGCCCCGAGCGCCAGGATGGGCTTGGCATGGCGGTACTGGTCCTTGATGAACTCGAGCGCGTGCCCGAGGTTGCCGAGCTCCACGGCGGCCGCCTTGCCGCCGGGCACGGCCAGCGCGTCAAACAACACCGAGGGCATCGTCTCCAGCGTGGCCTCCACCTCGATCGCGTCACCGCTCTCCGTCTCGACCTCCCCGAGGCGCGCTCCCACATAGCGCGGGACCGCCCCCTGTTCCGTGAGCTCGGCGTGCAAGGTCCGGGCGGCCTCGCCGTCGACCCCATTCGCCACCAGGATCGCGATGCGCCGTGTCTGGATGCTGCCATTGCCGGGCAAAGCGAACAGGGACAGCGCAGGCGACTCGGTCACCTCCGGCTCCGGAGGCCGCTTCAGCGCCCGTGGCAATGGCTTGGGCATGGGCATCCCCAGATCTCGAGCGAGCGTCTCTGCCAGGCCAGTATCCACGTTGGCCAGCATCGCCACGACGCGCTCGCGCACTGCGGCAGTTTGGACCTTGGTCAGCTCGAAGCGGAAGCCGCGCAGGATGTGCGCCTTCTCGACCGGTGTCTGGCTGTTCCAGAACAGCGTTGCCTGCGCGTAGTGCTCGGCGAACTTCAGCGGATTGCCTCGCACCTTTTCCTCCACGACAGGTTCTCGGAAGGAGGTGAAGCCGGCCATCCCCGCCTGGAATGGACAGCCGCCACCCAGTGAGTTGGGCTCGTAGGCGACGCGGCCGCGATGGATGGCCTGACGGTGCATGCCGTCGCGCTGGTTGTTGTGCACCGGCGCGATCGGAGCATTGATGGGGATCTCGTGAAAATTGGGCCCGCCCAGGCGCGAGATCTGCGTGTCCTGATAGGAGTGAATTCGTCCCGCGAGCAACGGGTCGCTGGAGAAGTCGATGCCGGGCACGATGTGCGCCGCGCAGAACGCCACCTGCTCCGTCTCCGCAAAGAAATTATCCGGATTCCGGTTGAGCACCAGTTTGCCGACGGGCCTGACGGGCACCAATTCCTCCGGCACCAGCTTCGTCGCGTCCAGGACGTCGAAGCTGAAGCGCTCGGCCTCCTTCTCGGAGAAGAGTTGAAAACCGAGCTCCCACTCGGGGAAGGCGCCCGCCTCGATGGCCTCCCACAGGTCTCGGCGATGGAAGTCCGGGTCTGCTCCCGAGATCTTGACCGATTCATCCCAGTCGAGCGAATGCGTGCCCAGCGCCGGCTTCCAGTGGAACTTGACGAACGTCGACTTGCCCTGTGCGTTGACGAGCCGGAACGTGTGCACCCCGAAGCCCTGCATCATGCGCAAGCTGCGGGGCAGCGTTCGATCCGACATGGCCCACATCAACATGTGGGTCGACTCGGGCATCAATGACACGAAGTCCCAGAAGGTGTCGTGGGCAGTGGCCGCTTGCGGCATCGCGAAATGCGGCTCCGGCTTGGCTGCATGGACCAGGTCGGGGAACTTCATGGCGTCCTGGATGAAGAACACCGGGATATTGTTGCCCACCAGATCCCAGTTGCCCTCGTCCGTGTAGAACTTCACGGCGAAGCCGCGCACGTCGCGCGGAGTATCGGTCGAGCCGCGCTCGCCGATCACCGTCGAGAAGCGGACGAAGACGGGCGTGCGTTTCCCCGCTTCGGCGAACAGCGAGGCGCGGGTCAGCTCCGCGAGCGACTCGTAGCACTCGAAAAAACCGTGGGCCCCCGAGCCTCGCGCGTGCACGATGCGCTCGGGGATACGCTCGTGATCGAAGTGCGTGATCTTCTCGCGCAGGATGAAGTCTTCGAGCAGCGCCGGACCGCGCAGGCCCGCCTTCAGCGAGTGCTGGTTGGTCGCGAGCGGCACGCCGAGATTGGTCGTGAGCCGGCGCTCACTCGCGTCCGTGCGCACGCGATCGAGCGGCAGAGTGCCCGGGCTCAACCCCAGCGGCGGCTCGCCGGCACCGACCTTGGCAGAGGACACGGCCTCCGTGAGCGTGCTGCCCGTGGCGCGCGGGTCTTCCGGTATGGCTCGCGCACCCGGTTCCGGCTTCGTCGAGCCGGGACCATACTCCTTCGGCTTGTTAGGGTTGGCCGGCATCGCCGCGGCGAGCGCTTCAGCTGCCGCTTGCTTACTCACCAGCGCGTCGCCGAGCGAAGTGCTCTTGCTCGATCGGGGCTTGCGGGCAGGGCCGCCCACGGTCGAGCGTGCGCTCGAGGTCGCCCCCCGGGCGCTGGCTTTGTTCTGTACGGTCTTTTCGCTACTGCTGCCTGTTTTCTTCTTCGCCGCCATCCACACTCCAAGGGAAGTACGCCCGCTTTGCAGGGTGCATGCCAGGCCCGCGATTCAAGGCTGGCCACGCTTGCATCGCAGGCTCTTTGCCCCTGCCCGCTCGCGGGCGCACGTGAGTGCCTCGGTCGAGGCACTCCGCCACGAGCACTTTGGCGTCCACTCTCGCTCCGCCCGCGCTCGCACCGTGGTCCGCCGCTTGCACTCCCCCGCGCCCTGCAAAGGCAACCAGGTGAGCTCATGCAAGAAAAGTATTCCCCCTCCTTGAACCCGACCCCGAAAACAAAAACGACCGCCCGAGCGCGCGGAGGCCGGACCGAGCAACTCGGGGCCCTGACGCCCATCGGAGGTACTGAAAAGAGCCCGTCGGCGGTGACGGACCTCGAGCGGCCTCGACAGGAACGGCGCCGGGACACTCTCGGCTGGCTCAGCGTCGGGTTGGGCCTGGCGGGGCTGCTCGCCCCTCGGCAACTCGCGCGGCTGATTGGCGCCGACGAGGAGAGCGAGGCCACCACCTGGACGCTGCGCGCAGTGGGCGGACGCGAGCTGGCCTGCGGCATCGGTCTGCTATCCGGCGCACAGCCTGCGAACTGGGCCTGGGCGCGCCTTGCCGGCGATGTGCTCGACCTGGCTCTGATCGGCACGGCACTGCAGTCCAAAGACACACGCAGCGACCGCTTGCTGATCGCCGGCGCGGGTGTGGTCGGGGCCGCGTCCTGGGACGCCTACTCGGCCTGGCGCCTTCAGCGCAGCTCGCGCGACGTCGCCGCCGAAGGCATCGTCGTGCATCAGGCGGTCACGATCGCCCGCGACCCGCAGGAGGTCTATGCCTTCTTCCGGGACTTTCAAAACTTGCCTCGTTTCCTCTCCCACCTCGACTCGGTGCGCGTGGACAACGGGCACTCCCACTGGGTGGTTCGAGGGCCGCTCGGCAGTACCATCGAGTGGGACGCGGAGATCGTGGAGGACCGCCCGGCGGAGCTGATCGTTTGGCGCTCGGGCCCCAACGCGGACGTGCCTACGCAAGGCCGCGTGCAGTTCCGTCGCATCGGGCAAGACACGGAGCTGGAGATCGAGCTCCGCTACGATCCGCCCGCCGGTGAGATTGGCGCGACCATTGCCAAGCTATTCGGGGTAGCCCCGCAACAGCAGATGTCGTCCGATCTGCGGCGGCTCAAACAGGTTCTGGAGACGGGCGAAGTGCTGCATTCGGACGCCAGCATCCATCCCGGGATGCACGCGGCCCAACCCTCCGAGCTGTCGGAGCAAATCAGTCGGCAAATCACTCGCGAGGTGCGCTCATGAAGGCCAATTGCTGGATGGGGAACAAGAAGGTCCAGGTGCAGGATGTCCCGGACCCGAAGATTTTGAACCGCCGCGACGCCATCGTGCGGGTCACGTCCACGGCCATCTGCGGCTCCGACCTTCATCTCTTCAATGGCTTCATCCCCACCCTGGAGAGCGGCGACGTGCTGGGGCACGAGTTCATGGGCGAGGTGATGGAGGTCGGACCGGACGTGAAGAACCTCCGGCCCGGCGATCGCGTCGTGGTCCCCTTTCCCATTGCCTGTGGTCAGTGCCGCAGCTGTCGCGAGCAAAACTACTCGCTGTGCGAGAACTCGAACCCGAACGCCTGGATGGCAGAGAAGCTCTGGGGTTACTCGCCCTCGGGGCTTTTCGGGTATAGCCATCTGCTGGGCGGCTTCGCCGGAGGACAGGCGGAGTATGTGCGCGTTCCCTTCGCGGACGTCGGCCCGCTGAAGGTGCCCAACGGGCTCGAAGACGAACAGGTGCTATTTCTGTCGGACATCTTTCCCACCGGCTACATGGCGGCGGAGATGTGCAACATCCGGCCGGGAGACGTCGTCGCGGTCTGGGGCGCTGGCCCCGTCGGTCAGTTCGCGATGACGAGCGCGCGCCTGCTGGGCGCGGAGCGGGTGATCGCGATCGATCGACTGCCGTACCGACTGGAGATGGCGCTCGCGCGCGGCGGAGCGACCGAGGTGTTGAACTATGAGCAGGTCGACATCCACGACGCACTGCGCACCGCGACCGGGGGTCGCGGCCCCGATGCCTGCATCGACGCCGTGGGGCTCGAAGCGCACGGCCACGGCGCCTTGTTCGCGCTGGACCGCGCCAAGCAGATGCTGAAGCTGCAGCCGGACCGCCCCACCGCGCTGCGCCAGGCCATCCAGTGCTGCCGCAACGGCGGCGTGGTCTCGCTCGCAGGTGTCTATGGTGGCTTCATCGACATGTTCCCGATCGGCGCCATCGTCAACCGCGGGTTGACCCTGCGCGCGGGCCAGTGCCACGTGCATCGTTACATGCGGCCCTTGCTGCAGCGCATCGAGAACGGTGAGGTCGACCCGAGCTTCGTGATCACGCACCGCATGCCGCTCGCTCGCGCCGCGGAGGGCTTCGACCTGTTCGTGAACAAGCTCGACGGTTGCGAAAAGGTCGTGCTGAAAGCCGCCTAGTACACTCTGCACTCGGTTACTTCTCGTTCATTTGTAGAAGCCCGGCGCGGACTTCGGGTTTCTACTCCTAGTTTCTGATCCGGGGGGCGCTCACGCGCGAGCTCCGGCGCCTGGTTCCCCAGTAGGAGCCCGGCGCCGGGAAGCTCGGAGCCAGCGCCGCTCCGGCAGCCAGTCGCGCAGCCGCCAGGGGGTGGAGACGATCAGCACCTGCGGGCCCACGTCGCTGCGCAGCCGTTGCCGCAGCAGCGCAGCCGTCCTGCCGTGCAGCAGGGCATGATACCAGCGGCCCGCGACGAGCTCCGGCAGCACCACCGCCAGGGGGCTCTCCGGGTGCTGTCGAACGAGCTCCTGAACCAATTCGACCAGGGGCTCCAGCACCTGACGGTACTCGGATTCCTTCACCACGAGCGTGGGCGCGCTCAGGCCGCGCCGCTCGGCGGGCGACACGACCAGCTCCTGCCAGCGGGGCCGCAGGTCGTCGACTTGCCGGTCGCTGGTCAGCACCTGCACCGCGAACACGCGCTGCGACAGCCCCATCGCGACCTGCAGGGCTTTGAGCGATACGCTCTCCCAGCTGCGGATCGGTACGATCGCCACCAGCGGCTCCAGCGGCTCCAGTCCCAGGCGCGCATCGGCGCGGATGGCCTGCTCGACGAAGTCATAGTGGCGGCGCACGCCGAGAAAGGTGACGAGCATCACGCCGACCAGCACCAGGCTGATCCAGGCGCCTTCCGTGAACTTGGCGAGCAGCGCGCAGAGTGCCGCGAGCCCGGTGGCCAGGGCCCCGATCAGGTTCAGCACGCGAGCCGCGCGCGCGTGCGCCCCCGTTTGCTTGCGCCAGTGATGCACCATTCCGAGCTGGGAGGCGGTGAAAGCGCCCAGCGCGCCGAGCGCAAACAGCGGGATCAGGCGGTCCGTGATCCCGCCGAACACGCAAAGCAGGAGCGCCGAGGTACCGCTCAGGACCCAGATCCCGTGAGAAAAGCTGAGGCGGCGGCCACGATGCAGGAAGGCTTCCGGCAGGAAGCCATCCCGCGCCAGAATGCTGCACACGCGCGGGAAACCGGCGAAGCTCGTGTTCGCCGAGAGCGACAACACCGCGATCACGCTGCCGATGCTGAGATAGTAAAACGGCCCTCGCCCGAACACCGCTTCCGTGAGCTGCGACAAGATACTCTGGTAGCCGGCGCTCCCCGGAGCTTTGGCCGTGATGCCATACTTGCTGCAGAGCACGCTGATGCCCGCGAGCAGCGTCACCAGAATGCCGACGATCAGCAGCAGCGTCCTGCGGCCACCCTTCTCTGGCGGGGGGCGAAAGATCGGAACCCCGTTGCTCACCGCTTCTACGCCCGTCATGGCGGTGCAGCCGTTGGCGAACGCGCGGATCAAGAGCCAGGTGAGCGCCAGCGCTCCGAGCGGCGCGTGCCGCGGGGACTCCTGGTGGCTCGCGGCTGTGGCGGGTGCCGAGCCCAACAACCCCCATGCGATCACCGCCAGCAGGCACAGCACGAACGAGTAGGTGGGCAACAGGACCGCGACGCCGATCGAACGGAGGCCGCGCAGGTTGATCAGCGTGAGCAGGCTCAGCACTCCGAGGCACAGGGGCAATGTCAACGGGAGCAGGCCGGGAAGCGCGGAGACCAGCGCAGCAATGCCGGCCGAGATGGCGACCGCGACGTTGAGCAGGTAGTCGAGCAGCAGAGCGGCCGCGGCCAGCAGCGCCGCGCGCTTGCCGATGTTGTCGCGAACCACCGCGTAGGCGCCGCCTCCGCTCGGATAGGCGCCGATCGTCTGCCAGTACGAGACTGCGAGCAGCGCCAGCAACACGATGATCGCAGCGCTGATGCCCCCCAGGTAGCGCAATCCCTCCGTGCCCAGCGGCAGCAGCACCGCCAGTAGCGCTTCCGGCCCGTACGCGGCCGAGCCAAGCGCATCGAGGCCGAGCACTCCGACCCCGGTGAGAGGACCGACTCGTTCCTGTTCG
>JAICTU010000428.1 GCA_025936205.1 Polyangiaceae bacterium
CGGCGCGCAGGAACTCGCGGGCTCGTCCCAACTCGTCCGCGCTCGGTGGATCGCTGGCGAAGAAGCGCTCCGTCACGCGCACGCAGCCCAGGTTCAGCGAGATGCTGCTCTCGGGAGCCGCTTGCCCATAGGCGAACTCGGTGGAGCCGCCGCCGATGTCCAGGGTGACGAAGGGCCCAGCCTGCGGATCGCGGCCGTGGGTGGCGCCCGCAAAGGCCAGCGCGGCCTCTTGCTGCCCGGAGAGCAGCTCGGGTTCCGTGCCGACCGCGCCGCGCACGCGCGCGAAGAAGTCGGAGCGGTTCTCGGCGTCGCGCACCGCGCTCGTGCCTGTGACCCGCAAGCGCCGCACCTGGTGGCGTTGCAGCTCCGCCCCGTACTTCTCCAGGACGGCCAGCGTGCGTTGCATCGCCGATTCCGCGAGCCGTCCGCTGCGGTCCACGCCCTCTGCGAGGCGCGTGATGTTCATCTCGCGGCAGAGCTCGGCGCCGCCGCCAGAGGTGACCAGCAGGCGCACGGAGTTGCTCCCGATATCGATGGCGGCGATCGAGCTCATGGGCGCTGGGGTAGGCCGAGCTCCGCTGCTCCGTCAAGGCACGGTCACGTTGTTGGCCAATGGGCCTGTGTGCAAGTTGCAGCGCTGCACCAGACGGACGCGGGTGCTACCTGACCGCTGCCGCTGAGAGCGGCGGCCGTGACGCGCCCCGAGGATTCGCTCGGGGCGCGCGGCGGAGGCCCGGCCAAAAAATCAAAGACTCAGAGAGTTTTTGAGAACCAGACCCCGGCCTGTTCGCCGTCGACCACGTTGTAGAGCACGCCAGGGCTCGGGAAGGCGACCTCGCGCGCTTCGGTGACGTTGGTGTTGAGCACGAAGCTCTGATCGGAGTCGAGCAAGCGCACCTCGAAGGTGCTGGTGTTGCTCTCGGGGTCGCGGTTGGTGAGCATCATCACGCCCTTGAACTGCTGGGCGAAGCGAAAGCTGCCGCGCGAGACGCCCGAGCCGAGCACCTGTGAGCTGCCGTCTTTGCGGTTGAACAGCCGCAGCTCGCCCTGCGATCCGTCGAAGTTGGCGAGGAAGGCGTCTTCGCTCGCCGAGCGCTGGGGCACGCCGCTGGCCAGCACCTCGGTCGTGAGGTCCGGGTGCAGGTGCAACAGGTCACCGGTGACGCCATCGAAGTTGGCGAGCAAGGTCAGGTCCTGATTCTCGAGCTGGCCGAGCGGGGCGACCTCGATCACGCGATCGGCCACGTTGCTCAACGCATCTCCGCCACGCCACTCCACCAGGCGCCCCCCGCCCGTGCTCGACCAATCGAGCATCGTGAGCAGGCCGCCGCCATCGGGCGTGACGGTGCTCGAGTTGGCCCTGGCGTTGTCCGCGATCGCCGTCGGCTCCGCGCCGGGCGTGGCCTTGCGCATCCAGAGCGTGCCGGTGGGGGTGTTCGGCGAGGCCGTGGTGACGTACGCCAGCTGCCAATCCCGATCGATCAGGTAGGCCACTGGCGAGCCCGCGACGCCATCGGCGATGTCCAGCGTCGAGTCGTCGGAGCGATCGCGCAGCACCAGGTGGCGCGCCGCGCACGGCGACAGGTAGGAGAGCTTGCGGCTACTGCCGATATCCAGGTAACGCAGGCCGCATACGTCCTCGGCGATGGCCTGCGGCTCGCGATCGATCGCATCCGCGCGGTACAGGGTGCCACCGGCTCCGGCTGCTCCGGCTTCGATGTACGACAGCTCACCATCGCGCGGGGACAGACCGAGCTCGATCACGTGCTGGCCGAAGCTCGCTTCCTCCACGCCGGGTGTGTGCTGCAGGTCCTGGATCACGATGCGGCCGTTGTCGACCCACAGGTAGTAGCCGTAGGCCTTGACTGGATCGTTGGTGCGGACCGAGGCCGCCAGCGGCTGCGAGGTCCCCTCCCAGGGATCGATCAATTCCAGCCCCTGCTGCGGCGTGCGGATCAGCAAGCTCGTGCCCGAGCCACTCGCCATCCCGTCGAGCTCGTCGATCGGCATGCCCGCGGAGGGCGCGCGAAACTCCAGCACGTCACATTGAAAGGTGCTGAAGCCGAGCTGCAGATTGCCCTGGGCATCCTGCAGCAAGAGCGGGATCAGCGCCTGCTGCCCCTCGGCGAGCAGCGCGTTGCCATAGCGCAGCACGCTCTCGGTGTGGCAGGTGGTCTTGGCGGCAAAGTCCACGATGCTGAGCGCGCCCGACTCGTTGCGCGCCAGCGCGTAGCGTGCCCCGTCCGCGTCCGCCTGGATGCTCAGGTCGAAGTACGGCCCCACCAGCAGTTGCTTGCCGGGTGTATCGAAACCCTGGACGTCGGGATCGAGAAGCTTTTCCCCCAGGTCGCTAAAGTTGCTATCCAGGTTGCAGCCGGAGATGCCGACGCCGATCGCGAGCAGGTTCAGCAGCGTCCTCGGGCTGCGGGGTGTCCCCGCAGTAACTGTAGTCTGTGGAGCCAGACGACGGAGCAAGTCGAGCATCGGCAGGGAGTATAGCAGCCGGGTCGAAGGGCGCCCTGGATCCACCCGCGGGGTGTCCGAAGTTCGCCGGCGGGACCGGATTTTTCACACGGCGGCAGCCCCGATCCGCCGGATCGCGTTTCGCGCCCTGATGCTGTTATTCCCGGCGCTGCTCGCCGGGCCCGCCCTGGCCGAGCCGGCGGATCCGGCTGTTCCAGACGCGGTCGTGCCCGCGTTGCCGGAGGGAGAGACGCCCGCTGCGGCTCCTCTGGCCACTGACTCGAGCTCGGAGCCCGCGCCCGGCGCGGATATTTCTCCGCCGCGCATGCCCGCGACGGATTTCCCTTATCCGTCGGGGGCGAGCGGGCCCGGGCGCGTGGTGCTCGACCTGGTCGTCGAGAAGGACGGCACGCTGCGATCGGCACGTGTCGAATCGGGAGCCGAGCCCTTCGCGAGCGCGGCCCTGGAGACGGTGAGCTCGGTTCGCTTCGAGCCGGCGCTGCGCGCGGGGCAGCCCGTGGTGGCCCGCATCTTTGTGGAGATCAAGTACACGCCGCCGCTGGATGCGCCGCTCGTGCCGCAGGCGGAGCCGCCGCGGGCGAGGCCGGCACCCGCTGCGCCGGTCAGCGTGCAGGTGCTGGGTGTGGCGGATCCGGGCGCGCAGGGCCTGTCGAGCAGCGAGGTGCGCGTCTTGCCGGGCGCGTTCGGAGATCCTTTCCGCGCCGTCTCCGTGCTGCCCGGCGTGGCGCCGCTGGTCACGGGCCTGCCGGTGTTCTACGTGCGCGGTTCGCCGCCGGGGAATCTGGGCTTTTTCATCGACGGCATCCGGGTGCCGCTGCTGTTCCATGCCTTCCTGGGCCCCGCGGTGGTGCACCCGCGCATGCTCGAAAGCACCACCCTGTATTCCGGCGCCTATCCCGCGAGCTTCGGGCGTTTCGCCGGCGGCATCGTCAGCGGCGAGCTGAGCGAGTCGCGCGGTGAGTTCAACGGTGAATGGAACGTGCGTTTGATCGACGCGGGGTTGTACCTGGACGTACCGTTCGCGGAGGGCAAGGGCAACCTGATCGCCGCCGGGCGTTACTCGTTCACGGCGCTCCTGGTCTCGCTCTTGAGCAACGCTCGCCTGGACTACTGGGACTATCAGGCGCTGGCGAGCTACGATCTGACCCCACGCGATCGTCTGAGCATCTTCAGCTTCGGCGCCTACGACTTCGTCGGCAGCCGGCGCACGCCGGCGCCGGATCAACAGACCACGGTGGGGGACGGCGATAGCGCGGTGCTGTTTCACCGGCTGGATCTGCGCTACGATCACCGCTTTGATGAGGCCACGCGCGTGCGCGTCGCAGGCACGCTGGGCGTGGACACCACGCGCGGCGCGCAGGGGCGAGTGCGCGATCGCATGGCTGCGCTGCGCGTCGAGCTGGAGAGCCGGTTCGGCAAGCGAGCCTTGCTGCGCGCGGGCGCGAGCGGTGGCGCCGACGCTTACGATCTGAAGCTCGATCCAAACACCGAGCATTTCCTGGACGTGGTGGAGCTGTTCCCTTCGCGCACCGATTCCGTCGCAGGCGGCTACGCGGACGTGGTGCTCGACGTCGCCCGCGGCATCACCGTGACGCCGGGGTTGCGGATGGATCGTTACACCTCGCAGGGTAACTCCGCGCTCGGCATCAGCCCGCGGCTGAGCGCCAGCTTTCGGGTCTCCCGCAACCTGACCGTCGAGCACCAGCTGGGGATCGCCGATCAGCCGCCGAGCTTCGTGCCGGGGGTGCCGGGGGTGGCCGTGGCGGGCTTGCCTGGAGGGCTGCAGCGCAGCCTGCAGAGCAGCGCCGGCGTGCGCGCGGACCTGCCCGCGTCGATCCGGGCCCGCGCGACGGTGTTCCAGAATGCTTTTTTTCGTCTCACCGATCCCATCGGCCAGACCCAGGATCTCGATCTGGACGCGGATGAAGCCAAGATCCGCTCGCTCGGGCATGCCTACGGGCTGGAGCTGATGCTGCAGCGACCGCTCCTCGGGCGCTGGGGTGGGATGCTCTCGTATACCCTCTCGCGCTCCACGCGCAGCCACGATCGCCTGGAGACGCTGTCGGGCTATGATCGCACGCACGTGCTGAATCTGGCCGGAAACTACGACCTGGGGCACCACTTCCTCGCCAGCGCGCGGGGCGTCTTCTACAGCGGAGTGCCGGGGAGCCGCACGCTGGGAGAGTATCGTGTGTTCGATCAGTCGCGCGCGCCGCCGTTCGTGCGCGGCGACGTGCGGCTCGAGAAGCGCTTCATCCTCGAGCGGGGCAAGTGGTGGGCGATCACGGCGGAGGTCGTGAATGCCACGTTCAGCCGCGAGGTGCTGCGCCGCCCGTGTGCTCGCACCTGCAAGAACGACTACGTGGGGCCGATCGTGCTGCCGCTGCTCGGCGCGTCGGGCCAGTTCTAGTGGGGCTGCGCAGCGACGGAAGCGCGGCGGGGCAGCCAGTTCCAGCGACAGCTGCTCCACAGCGAAGCCAGCAGCAAGGCGCCGATGCCGGCGTACATCAGCCCATCCTGGTTGAACGCGAACTTGCCGGTGAGGGTCGCGATCGCGGCGGAGCAGGCGAGCAGCCAGGGCCCGTAGCGGCGCCGCCGCCGGGCTTGTAGCCCGAGCGCGGCCAGCGACAGCGTGAGCAGCGCGCAGGTGAGCGGGAGCAGATAGCGCTGGTCCACCACGAAGCTCAGGCCGAGCAGGCTCGACAGCCCCGCGTACGCAGACCAGCACGCGGGGCACTTGGGCAGCAGCGCCACGGCGATCGCTCCCAGCGTACTGGTGCTGCGCCAGCCGGCTCCCGCGCCGCGGGCCAGAGCCGGGCCGGGTGTTGCATCGTGCAGTTCACCCACGCCCGAATCCGCCCCGCCCTCCAAGGCATCCCGCTGTACGACATCGCAGCAATCCACGGCGGCCCTGTATAACACAGACCGACCTTTAGGCCGCGGAACTGTAAGATTTTGCAACACGGGAAATCTTTCATGTGCCGGGGTGATGCTTTTGTCAGGCGTTGACTGCAACTCGCATTGAACCCGTGGGATGCTGAACCGTTCAGGGTCCTACCGGGCTTTGCATCAACGCCCCGAACTGGCATCGTGTGCCCTTCATGAACTCCCGAGTACTGGGTCTGCTGGCCGTGGCCGCCACTGCGGTAGCGGGGGCTAGCACGACGTTATGGACGCGCTCGGGCAGTGTGTCTGAGGAGGTCCGGGTGCTCGCGTCCGAGCCTGAGCGGGGTCCGGGTCCGGGTGTGGCAATGGCGCAACCGGATGTCCAGCCACCCGCGCATGCGACCGAGGCGGTGGTGCATCCACTCGCTTCGCTGACCGACGATCAGATCGGGGAGCTGGTGAAGAATGACCCGAGCGCGCTCGGGTCGATGTCGCTGGGTCTGCCCAATCGTGGGATGCTGTTCAACGCGGTCGAGTTTCCCGAGTCTCCGCTCTGGAAGCGGGCCGATCCGCCCCACTCCTGGGGTACCCGCGAGTCGGTGGAGTTCGTCGAGTACGGGATCAAGAAGGTGAACGAGCTGTTCCCGGACACGCCCCCGCTCTACGTGGGCGACTTCAGCGCGCGCACAGGTGGGAGGCTCCGGCCGCACAAGAGCCACCAGTCCGGCCGCGACGTGGACATCGGCTACTACTACCTGGGCGACGCGGTCTGGTACCGGCGAGCGGACTCGCGGAACCTGGATCGGGCCCGGACCTGGACGCTGCTCAAGGCGCTGATCACGCACTCGCCGGTCGAGTACGTGTTCATGGATTCCGGGATTCAGCCCCTGCTGAAGGAGTATGCGCTGGCCCAGGGTGAGGACCCCGAGTGGCTGACGCGTGTCTTCGGTGGGACATCCAAGGTCGGCGATCCGATCGTCCGGCATCGAGCCGGGCACGCCACGCATTTTCACGTCCGTTTCGAGAACCCCACCGCCGAGCTCACGGCGCGGCGTTCGATTGCCTGGCTCGAAGACGCCGGACTGTTGCCCGGGCACCGGCGCAAGAAGAAGAACACCCGGCATCCGCTGGACGTCACCGCCGCCGAGAACCGCTCCGCCGCGGCCCTCGAGTAACCAACTTCTGGCCAGCGCTGGCGAGCCGCTACCTTGATTCGAGGGGATCGAGGCACTAGCGTGCACGGCCGTGCCGACCACGACCCTGTCCGAAGCTGTCACGCGGGGCATTCGCGTGACCGTGCGTGCTCGGTTCTCGGAGCAGAACTCCGATCCCCAAGCGCGCCAGTGGGTGTTCCTGTACACGATCACCATCCGCAATGAGGGCAGCGAGCGCGTCCAGCTGCTGAGCCGCCACTGGATCATCACCGACGCCAATGGTGAGATCGAGGAAGTGAAGGGGCCGGGCGTGGTAGGCAAACAGCCCGTCCTCGAGCCGGGGCAGGGCTTCGAGTATACGTCGGCCTGCCCGCTCAAGACGTCGTTCGGCTCGATGCATGGCACGTATCAGATGCTCGGGCCTGGCAACGATACGTTCGACGTGCAGATTGCCGGCTTCGCGTTGCGCATGCCCGGCACCATGCAATAGCCACAAAACGCACGAAGGTGGTTGCCGGGGCAACCACCTTCGTTAGCGAACAGCGGAGCGGATCAGCGCTGGGTGCCGATCACGTTCTTGCCGATCCAGCGGTTCTGGCGGCTGAAGGCCTGGCTCTGCGCCTCTTCGGGGCCCACCGTCGATTTGTCGTTCTTGTGGTTCTTGGTCATCGTCACCATGAACAGCGCCGAGCTGCCCTGGCCGCCGATGATCACGGACCAGCCCAGGAACATCAGCCACAGGCGGTACCAGCGCTGGCCGTACTTGGCGACGATGGCCGCCTCGTTGCGCTTCCAGTTCTGGTACCACTTGGCGATCGTCACGCCGTAGTGGGTGCCGGTGTTCTCCACGCGGTGCACCTCGAAGCCGGCGCGCTCCGCCTGCGACACGACGAAGCCGAGCGGGCAGCTCGCGTCCGCACCGGGGAAGATGTACTTGGCCATGAACAGGCCCCAGACCAGGTCTTCGAACTGCCAGGAGCGGCGCAGGCCGGCGATCTGCAGATAGAAGATGCCGTCGTCCTTCAGCATACCGCGCACCTGCAGCAGGAACTTCTGAAAGTTCTTGATGCCGACGTGCTCGGCCATCTCCAGGCAGGTGATCTTGTCGTACTTCTTGCTGGGCAGGTTGCGGTAGTCGTCCACGATCACGCGCACACGGTCGCTGACGCCCGCGCGCTCGGCGCGCGCGTTGGCCCAGTCCGCCTGCTCCTGCGCCAG
The DNA here is from genome assembly GCA_025936205.1 of Polyangiaceae bacterium. Next base: position 7,743 of record JAICTU010000428.1, read on the forward strand.
CGTGATGCCGGTGCTGAAGGTGCCGTGATTCTTGGCGGCATGCGTGATCAGGGGACCCCAGCCGCAGCCGATGTCGAGGTGTTGATCGCCGGGCTGCATGTGCACGTACTGGCACACCAGCTCGAGCTTGCGCTCCTGCGCGGTCTCCAGCGACTCCGAGGGATCCTGGAAGATGCCGCTGGTGTACGTCATCGTGTCACCCAGGAACCAGTGATAGAAGTCGTTGCCGCGGTTGTAGACGTGCGCGATGTCGGCTTCGTC
>JAICTU010000233.1 GCA_025936205.1 Polyangiaceae bacterium
CCGATCGCGCTGCAGTTGCCGTTTTTCGCGCGCTTCGTGGGCGAGGTCAGCGTGCAACGGCCGCGCGCCTATGTCGTCCCGGCGCGGCTGGGCGACTTCTTGCGCGGGCATGGTCTGCGGCTCGGGCCCGCTCCCCGCGCCGCGCGCGTCGAGAGCGCGACCTTGCAAGGGCTCGGGGACACGCCAGGGCGCGCCATCTTGGAGGCATCCGGCGTCGGGCGGCGTCAGGTGAGCTGGTCGGTGTCGAGCCGAACGTTGCCGGACGGCAGCCTGCTCCTGCCCACCGATCAGCCTCTCGGGGCGCTGGCCGTGTATCTCTGCGAGCCCGAGAGCGACGACGGCCTGGTCGAGGGCGGCTGGGTCGGCACGCCCGCTCTAGGGGGGGAATTCGAGTTGTTGCGGTGGATTGATTGAGCGGCCGCGCGCTTTCGCTGGGCCTCACCGCCGGCGAGGCCCGTTCCGCGCCTGCCGAGGGGGTGCTCAGCCGGCGCTACTCCGTAGCTGCGCGAGTTGCGCCTCCAAGCTGGCGACGCGCTCGTCGAAGGCACGCTTCAGCTCTTGCAGCGCGCCGATCGCCACCGGGATCAGGCCGTCATAATTTAGGTATTTGGTTTCACCTTCCGTCACCAGGTGGGGGAACAGCGCCTGCACCTCGTCGGCGATGAAGCCCAGCAACTTGTGGGGCATCGCCGCCAGGTCTTGGCCATTGTAGAAGAAGGACACCGGGTTCAACTTCAGCGCCTTTTCGAGCAGATCGCTCGCGCTCTCGATGTCGTGCTTGACGCGGCGGTCACTGGCCGCTGACCAATTGCCCTGGTTGTCGAGCTGCGCAAAGATCGGCGAGCTCGCTGTGGTATCATTGGTGATGCGGAAGTATCCGCTATCGGTCACCTGCATGCCGGTCCTGAACTTGGTGCTCAACGAGTTGATGAGCTCAATGCCGTACCGTGTTTGGTTGTCATTCGTGACGACCATGCCGCCGCCGTCGTCTCGGAACAGCACTCGAGTCGTCCCGGTAGTGAGGCTGTTGGCGTCGAGTTTCAGGTTTCCATTCGCGTCGATGTCGAGGTTCCAATACTGGGAATTCTTCTCCAAACCAAATGGGGCCACGGTCATGAGCGTTCCTCCTCTGCTGGGCAGTTGCGCGCCACCGGGGATCGGGGCGCCTCGTTCATGAGACCAATGCCCGGATTGCTCGCCAGGGATCACTCCGCCGCCCGGGGATCGGCGCGCGCCTCCGCCGGCACGTAATTGTGCTTGGACGATTCTCGAGTGCGCGAAGGCTCGCCGCGCTGCGTCCCGGGCGCTTGTTGGGCATCTGCTAGTGGGCTCGGAGCCGCGCGGAGCCGAGCCCACCAGGACTCCCCCCAGATCGCTCGCCGAGTGTCCGAAACGCCGCGACGCCTCGAGCCGCCCCCCGACAGTGGGCTGCCGATTCCCCGCTCCGCTCCGGCACGATCGGGGACGGCGGCTTGCTCACCCAGCCAGGATGGCTCTGGCGCGACCTGATGGTCGCACGCTGCTGCGCAGAATCGGGGATTCCGTTGCCCGAGCGGAGCGGACCGACGCCGTTAGCTTTGGACTCCCTGGGGCTCCCGTGGAGAAAATTCTGCTGAAGATTCACGTCCTGGAGCGCGAGCGGATAGAGGAATTCCGCGCTCGGCGCTAGCGGCATGGGTTACAGTGCATCAGGCGAGGCTTGCGCATGAAACTTAGATTTTGTTCGACGCACATCGTTTGGTTGGGTTCACTGGCGCTGGCGGCCTGTTCCAGCGCGGAAGACGACAGCTCCGAGTCCACCACCCTGCCGACGTACGGGTCGTCCGCGAACCAGCCGGCGCCAGGCGTGAGCGCGGCGCAGCCGAGTGCTGACACGGAGGGCCCTGGCCCTGACACGAGCGGCCCTGCCGCTGCGGCATCGCCAAGCCCGACCGGCGCTGCGTCGAGTGGTTCGGAAGGCGTGGGCTTGGTGCCGCTTCAGGGCGCTGACCCCGGAACGGGCCAAGCGCAGGGCAGCGGCGCGCCGACGGGTAGCGCGGGTGCCGGCGGCGCAACCAGCGCCAGTGGAGGCGCAGGCGGTGCACCCAGCGTCGCTGCAGGCGGCGCAGCAGGCGCGCCGACCATGGTCCCGCCCCCGCCTCCGGGCACACCGGTCCGTTGTGACAACCTGGCGCTCGCGCCGAATACGAACGGAGTCGCTCAGCCTTCGGGCGCGGCCGGCGGCTTGAAAGTGCTCGACTGGGCAGGCTTCAGAGGTGCCGCGTCCTTCACCTTCGACGACAACACGCCCTCGCAAATGGACAACTACGCCCAGCTCAAGGCCACGGGCGGCCGCTTCACGTGGTTCGTCGTCGGGAACTTTCTCGGCAACAATGCGGCGGAGATCGCGCGCTTCAAGGCCACCCAGGCAGACGGCATGGAGGTGGCGAATCACACCTTCAGTCATCAGTCGGCGGGCTCCCTCGCCGACCTGATGCAGAACCAGAATTACATCAACACCAACTTCGGCGTGAACGCGAACAGCATGGCGGCGCCGAACTGCGCTGCGGCGTGGGCGACCGTCGCCCCGAACGTGCTGTTTCAGAACCGTGGCCCGTGCGGCGCGCCCATCAACACGATCGGCGCGGGCGCGGCCGACAGGACGAGCCCGTTCGCGATACCAGCCTATTTGCCGGCCGCGAACGAGGCAGCGGGCACCATGAGCGGGGCGCTCGTCGACGGTCAATGGCGCGTCTACGTGATCCACGGCTTCGACAACAGAAACGGGACGTTCCAGCCCATACCGATCGCAAACGTCACCGGTGCCATCTCGACGGCCGTGAGCCGGGGCTTCTGGGTCGAAGGCATGAGCAACATCGGTGCCTATTGGCAGGGGCAAAAGCTCATCTCGGCGGCAGCCACCACCAGCGCGACCTGGACCAAGCCGGCCCGGTTCCCTGCGAACATGTGCCTGCGCATCACCACGACCGGCGGCACCGTCACTCAGAAGGGCCAGGTGATCCCCTGGGACGCTCACGGCTACTATCAGATCGGTCTCGACGCTGGCGAAGTGACCATTCAGTAGCTCGCCCGAGTCAGCCAGCGAACAGGGCGCTCGCGCGTTCGAGCGACCAGTAGGCTGCTGTGACGCCCATCGCATAAACGAAGACCCGGCTCGTCCAGGCGGGCTTTCGTTTGATGTGCGCCAGCAGCCCAGCCGCGGCCAGAAACACCGCGATGGCGCCGAGCTGTCCGAGCTCCACGCCGACGTTGAAGAACAGGAGAGCCGAGAGCACGTGGTCCTTCGGCACTCCGGTCTCCATCAGCGCGGACGCGAAGCCCAACCCGTGGAGCAGCCCAAACCCGAAGGTCACGAGCCACGGCGCCTGGCGGGCCAGTGAGGTTGCTGGGCGCAGGCACTCCGCGCAAGCGAGCACAATCGACAGCGCAATCGTGGTTTCTACCACAGCCGAAGGGAGCCGGACCCAGTCCAGCACCGAGGCGGCCAGCGTCAGGCTATGCGCCAACGTGAACGCGGTGATGGCGAACACGAGCGCTCTGCGATTTCGAACCAGGAGCGTGATGGCCAGCACGAACATCAAGTGATCGAAGCCGGTCAGGATGTGCTCCACGCCGAAGCGCGTGTAGTCGCGTGCGATGGGCTCCAGGAACTGCAAGCCGGCGCCTCGTGGGATGCCGTACACCGCGAGGCCCGGCGAGCTGCCGTCCACGACGCGCAACTGGCGCGAGCCGTCGAGCCAGTCGAGGACAACGGTGACGCGGGACTCGCCGCCGGCCAGCCACGGAAATTCAATCCGCCCGACGAGGCCGGGGGGGGGCACACTCGAGCACACTCCCGTTCTCGTGGCACGCCTCGGGATAGCGGGCGGGCGCATCGAGTCTCGCCAGTGACGGTGCTGTTGTCTGCCACTGGATCGCAAAGCGGCCGGCTGCGATTTCCGTCAGCGTCAACGTCGAGATATCGAGCGAGTGAGCCGCGGCGAGCGGAGCGACCGAGGCGATCGTGAGCACGAGCAGCAGGGCTCGCAGGGCGCGCTGGATGGGCCGGGTCATCGCGACCGCTGCTCGAAGCGATAGCGCTCGGCGATGGCGTGCACGGCTTTGGCCACCGCTTGCTGTTGACGCTCACCCATGATGGCTGCGGTCAGTTGTGCGCGCAGCGCTTCCGCGGGCGGCAAACCTCCTCGCACCGCGATCAGCTCGACGAGCAGCCACTGATCGCGGCCTTCGAGCTCCTGCCACTGCCCCGAGGGCAAATGCGTGATCTTTTCGGCCACGTCGCTGCCGAACGTCTGCTCGATGCGTTCGCGATCGACGTTCGCCGCCGTGCTGCGGAGGCCCAGCGACGCGGGGGTAGCGCCGGCGCGCAGCTGGGTTAGGTAGCCGCTGACCTTCGCGCGTTCGCTCCTGGGCAACACCACGTACTCGTGCTCGTAGATCAGGGGCGTCTCGAACTGAGCGCGGTGGGCTGCAAGGTATTCGTCCAGCTCAGCCTGCGTCGGTTCCGGGATGCGCGCTTGTAACAGCGCTCGTTCGCGGATCTTGGCGATCAGCACGCTGCGCACGGTCGGATCGTTGCGGTCGAGCCCGTCGCGCACCGCCTCCCGATAGACGGCCTCGTCGGTCTTCCAGGCTTCGATCTCGGCGGCGGCCTCTTCGCGGCTCGGCGCGCGACCGATCTGATCGTGCAAACGCCGCACGATGTCAGCGGTCAACGCCGGGGTCATGACGATCGTGCGACCGTCGCCCGCCACGAGCCGCTGCGCGGCGAACAGCGCAACCGCCAGGGCGAAGAAATGCACGGTGGGTTCGCGCACCAGGCGCGCCAGGGGGTTGAGCTTCACGCGTGTCCAGCAGGGTACCAGAGTCGCACGGATTTTAAGCGCTCGTGGTACCTTTTTGGCCCCACGGTTCCGCAGTCTCCAGACTACCCGAGCCGCACGCTTCCGCACGAGCAGCGCGCCTTTCGGCGACTGGTTCCGCGACGCCAACACAGCGCCCCGCGCTTGTCCCTTGGGCGGGGACGGGCCTACGATTCCCGACGTGTCGCGAGAATCGATGGACTGGCGACGCATGGGCCGTCTGGTGGTGACCGTGCACACGGCGGAGGTGCCGAGCGATGAAGATTGGGGGCAATACGTGGCAGGTGTCGACGACTACTTGCCTCTGGAGGACCAGCGCGTGCTGGTCGTTTCGGCGGGAGGCGGCCCGAACGGCAAGCAGCGCAGGATGATGACCGATGCGTTGAATGGGGCGCGGGTGCCGGTAGCTATCGTCACGAACAGCCTTTTCATGCGTGGTGCCGGCATTGCGGTCAGCTGGTTCAATCCAAGCCTGAAAGTGTTGAGACCAGAGGACCTCGATCGTGCCATCAATTACCTGGGCCTGACCGACTGGGAGCGACTCGAGAGCGCGCGGGTCCTCAAAGAACTCGAGAAGGGCCTGGGGGTTGATGTGGTTCGGCTATCCAAGCTTCCGCTTCCCCCTCACGGCTCGTGAGGTGGCGAAAAAGGCAGCAGGGATAGTGGCTGGTGAAGACAGTGTCGGGCGCGCCCGGCTACGGAGGAAGGACGCCGCTACCGGCTCGGGGTCGCCTGGCGGGCGATCGCGATGTCCTTGTCCACTTCCTCGCTGAGCTCCGCCCAGTCGACAATGCCGACCCGATTGGTCCACACGGGGTTGCGATACTGCTCGCTGGACTGGCGAGTGTAAGCGCGCCAAACCTGCGCAGCATCCGTCAGCCATTGGATGGCGCGCTGCTGGTGAGCGCCTTCACCCGTGCTGCGGAATAGGGCGAGCTCGGTCGCGCCACGGATCTTGGCGGCGTAGTAGTTGCCGAGCAGCGCCATGGCGCGGATGTCACCGAGCGTCTCCACCAGCTCGTGACTGTTGCGGCCGCGAGCTGGCTTGGGCAACGCCTGCAGGGTCGTGAGGGCTGCGTCAGCGTGTGTGGCAATTTGATCCGCGACTTGGAACGGTGTCGTGCCGGAGGCCGTCTCGCCCTTGACCACGCTGGCCACGTAACGCGGGATGGCGATGTTGTCGGTGGCCGGATGCACACCCAGGCTGATGAAGCGATTCACATCGTGAAAGCCGCTCGCGGTCTGCGCGGGCCCGGGCCGGCTGCGGCAGCCCTCGATGTACCACTGAAAGTCGAACTCGCCCCAGTGGAAGCCCGTCACGAGCGGGTAGATCAGGGATGCGTTCTGCCAAGCCTCCAACAGCCGGCGCGCGTCGACGCCCCGAAATCGCTGCTGCACGAGCGCGACGATGCGCTCGTTGTCGAGCGCCGGCTGATAGCCGAGCCGACCCCAGAGCAGGAAATGGAGCCAGTGCTTGTCGATCTCGAGCTGCCGCGGCTTTTCGGGTTGTTTGTCGAGAAATTCTCGCGCCCACACCCACATGTCGGAGCCAAAATAGTAGCCAGCCGAGGGCTCCCGCGGGATGTTCTGCATGAATTCACGGACGAAGTCCGGCGCCGCCCAGCGGAACATCAAGGCATCGTCCTCGCGCAGCGTCCAGAGCGTCTTCAACTTTCCGAGCGACGGTACGAAAGTCGCGTGGAAGTTCTGCTTCGTGGAAGAGAGCACATGCGCTTGCGCGTACTTGAAGCTGAACACGAAATCGATGTTGGGGGCGTCGACCAGCGGCTTGAACGTGCTCGCGATGTCGGCCGCGCGCGTCTGATGCTGCCGATGGATGAAGCGGATGTTGCGCGCCGGCTCGGCGCGCGCCGCGTCCAGGGCGCCCTGACCGTAGCCGGCGAACGCCCAATTTTCTTTGGCTTCGAAGCTGGCATCCCCCATGTTTTCGCCCGTCGTCAGGCCGATTCCGCGCAGCAGCGGATACGTGCGAAACAGGGCGCGCACGCTGGCTCGCAAGTACTCGAGCGTCTTGGGGTTGTCGATCGCGTCCGTGATGCCGTATTTGCCCTCGGTGCCATACGTGAAAATGTTCCACGTGATGATCTGGAACTCGATGTTCCGATCTTTTGCGTAGCGCATCACGCGGCGCCAGAAGTCGATCTTCTGATCGATCGTCAGCTTTTTGACCAGCTCGCTGTGCGCCAGCATCTCCGGCGTCACCAAACCAGCGCCGCTGGTCGGATAGTCTTCGTCGAAATGGATCTTCGTGCGCAGCACATCGCTGAGCGCGACATCGGGGAATTCGGGGACGCGCACCAGCGAAGGAAACGGGTGCAGGTTCCAGAGCGACACGAAGTTGTAGCGATCGCGCGCTAGCTGGTCGAGATAAGAGCGCCAGAAGTCGAATTCCCAGACAGTGGCGATCGCAGCCTGAGCGGAGTCGCTCATGTCCGTGTAGCTCGGCGTGCGCAGGTCGAGCGGGATGTTGAACTTCGTCCCACGCAGCGGCATGTTGGGGCTCAGCGCGACCGGCTTCACCCCGTCCACCCCGTACGCGTGGATCTGCTCGGCAAGCTCCAGGACGCCGTACATTTCGCCTGCGGCGTCCGCGCCGATCACCCGGATCTCGCGCGTCGGGCCGGGGCCGCTCGGCCGCAGCACGAAGCCTTCTGCTCGCAAATGAGCAACCTCGGCGGTTTGTTCGGCGCTCGAGGAGGCGCGCGCTTGTTCGCGTGTCAGGATGGTGATGGCGAGGCTCGGCGCGGCGTGCGCCGCGGGCTGCTGCGGACGGGCGGGGGGCGCGAGGGAGCGATGCTCCGGCTCGTAGCCGCGGGCGCGCAGGGCGGCGTCGAGATCCGCGACGGCGAATGCCACGGGCGCCGCCTGGCCATCATAGCTGACGCGAGCGCTCTTGGCGTGCGCGGCGCCGCCGTGCAGCCCCATTGCCAAGGTCATGCAAGCGAACAAGATGAAAGTGATTCCACGATACATGGCGCATCCCGCTCAGGGCGAGCGCTGGATCTCACATCGGCTGCGCGCGCGCCAGCGTGGACGCATGGGGAAGCGGGGCGCTGCTCTGGAAAAAACCCGAAATTCTGCAATTTTGCTGCTGGAGGGCTCGGCGCCGCGCCCGCCCGAAGTCACAAGAATGTGCCCCCCAGACGGCGCCGCGCGGCGGGCACATTCTGGCGTCGCCGAGCGACGCCATTGAACGAGCTCTAGCTGGAGTCGGACGCTCGGCGATGAGCGGCGAATTGAATCGTCAGAGGCCGGGCGCTATGGTCCAGCGATGCATTGCAGCCGGTCGCGCGCTTGTTGGTTGAGCCTGGCGCTCGCTTGCCAGGCGAGCGTTCCGGTGACGTCCTCCGCCCCGAAGCCCGATGCGCCCGCGCCGAGCGCTGCGGCGAGGGACAGCGTGCCGAGCGGGCCGCTCCCGGAGGCACCGAGCCCGGCTCCCGGCGTTGCGGTGGGCAGCGACGCCGCGGCGAGCGAGCCGACGGCTGCGGCCACGGCGGACGGCACTTCACCGATCGCGGCGCCACCCGGCGACGAGCCCTGCGTGACGCCGCCGGAGCCCGGGCTCGAAGGGGCGTCGCCTTGGACTCGCGAGGCGATCGAGCGCGTGACGCAGCTCTTGCCGCTGGCGCGGCGCTGCACGCAGGCGCTGCGCCCTGGTCGGGAGGAACAGGCGACGCTGCGTCTGGTGTTCGACCAGGCGGGTCAGCCCCTGTCGCAGCACGTGGTACACAGCACACCGGGCGCTTGCGCCGCGACCGAATGCTTGAAGCGAACGCTCGCTCGGGTGCGGGGCCCGAAGCTGAACTCGGACTACGATTCCGTCGATGTCACCCTTTCGCTGCACAGAGGCGCGGAACCCACGGGCGTGCTGGAGCCCCCGGATGTGCTCGTGGCCGACGAGTCCGCTGCCCTCGACCCGGCGAGCTGCGTCGATCCCGCGGTGGCCCGCCTGTCGCGGGCGAAGGTGAGCGAAGTGGTGAACGCCCGCTCCGAGGGACTGCAAAAGTGTTACTCGCAAGCGCTGTCGCGCAACCATTCGGCGGCCGGAACTGTGACGTTCGAGTTCTTGATCGGGCAAGACGGCCAGAGCCAGCTGGCCCGAGCGCGGGACGCCACGTTGGACGATTGCGAGGCGATTCGCTGCATGATCGGAGTCTTCCAAGGGCTCAGCTTCCCGGCCCCCGTCGGGCGCAGCGTGCGCATCATCTATCCCATCCGCTTTGCCGTCGAGCAGGCGCCCGCCGAGCTGAAGTGAGGGGCGGCACCAGCGCACGCCATTTCGGCAGGACCGCACACCCCGTCACCCGAGCGAAGCGTGACGGGTCTCGCGCGTGAGCGCCAGACCGACCAGCGAGAACAGCGCGGCTGCGGAGAGATAGTAGCCCACGAGCGCTACTCCGTAAGAGCGCGCCAGGCTGGTGGCGATGTATGGCGCGAGCGACGCGCCGAGGATCCCGGCCAGGTTGAAGGCGAGAGAGCTGCCCGTGTAGCGCACCTCGGTCGGGAACGACTCTGATAGCACCGTGCCCAGCGGACCGTAGGTGAGCCCCATCAGCGAGAGCCCGAGCACGAGCATGCAGGTCACGCCGGCGGTGCCTGCGCCAAAGAGCGGCCCGAGCACGAGCCCGAAGAGCAGGATGCCGATCGTCACGCCCAGCAGCGTGCGCCGCCGCCCACGCTCGGCCATGTGCGCCGAGATCGGTATGGAGAGCGCGCAAAACACGACGCCCAGGAGCTGCATCAGCAGGAACTGCTGCCGCTGGTAGCCGAGGACGCTGGTGCCCCAGGACAGGGTGAAGACGGTCATGAGATAGAAGAGCACGAAGGCGGAGAGGCTCAGCAACGACCCGGCCAGCAGCGGGCGCAGGTGCTGCCGCAATACCGCGAGCATGGGCACCCTGGGCGCCCGGGCGCGCTGGGCTACGGCGGCCACGAACAGGGGCGTTTCGCTGATTTCGAGGCGAATGTAGAGCCCGACCAGCACCAGCCCGGAGCTGGCGAGGAACGGCAGCCGCCAGGCGAACGCGAGCAGCTGCGCATCATCGAAGGTGCGAGTCAAGAGCAGGAAGCCACCGCCGGACAGCAGAAAGCCGATCGGCGCGCCCAGCTGGGGGAACATGCCGTACGTCGCGCGCTTTTCCGCAGGAGCGTTCTCGACCGCGAGCAGTACGGCCCCGCCCCACTCGCCACCCAGGCCGAGCCCCTGTCCGAACCGGCACAGTGCCAGGAGCACAGGGGCCAGCAAGCCGATGCTCTCATACGTGGGCAGCAACCCGATGCCTACCGTCGACACCCCCATCGTCAACAGCGCGGCAACCAGCGTCGTCTTGCGGCCCATTCGGTCACCGTAGTGGCCGAACACGGCGGAGCCGATGGGGCGCGCCAGGAACGCGATGCCGAACGTCGCGAGTGAGGCGAGGGTGGCAGCCGCCGGGTCCGACGCCGGAAAGAACAGCTTCGGAAAGATCAGTACGGCGGCCGTCGCGTAGATGTAGAAGTCAAAGTACTCGATCGTCGTCCCGATCAGGCTGGCGAGCAGGACCTGATGAGGGGCATTCCCGCGCGCGTGCGCAGTGGAGGATGGGGGCATGACTGCCGCGCAGCTTAGCGGAATGTCAGCCCGACGAAACGTGCGGCACCGACACTCAGTGGGACAGCCAGCGCCTCAGACGGGCGCCATCGGCTCTCGGCTGAAGCTGAGCGCCTGAAAGGTACTTGTCCTGCCCGCCGAGGCTCTGGTCCAGAGCCTCGGCACGGTTCGTCCGCATTGAACTGTCTCCAGTTGGCACGAGTACTTCGGCTTGGGGCCCGCTGCTACGGCGTCACACGTCCTGCCGTGGGCGCTGGAGGTCGATCTCGTCGCATAGGTCACGTTCACGTCGTGACCCGCGGCTGCTGCTGGTTCACCATCGCTCGCTTGGCGGCGGCGCGATTACAGGATTCCAGAGGGCCTTCGACGAACGACCGCCCTGATCACAACAAGTGGCTCGCGCCAGGGTGTTGCCGACCGGAGCCAGGTGATGCGCTCGATCAGTGTAAAGTACTCCTGGGAGGCTCATCGCCCACCTCTCGCATCGATTCGGCACCAGTGCTTTCCTGCGCAGCTTCTGCCTGAGCGCGGAAGATATCGCTCATGGTGAGTATGCTTCGACTTGGGCCAGCGCATCGTGGGCGCTGGATTCGGCAGGCAGCGTGAGCACCTCGGGCGTCATGGCCTGTTCCACACGTAACCCTTCGAGCTGATTCGCGGGCATGCTGCCGTGCACCAGATGAATTCCATCTTGCTCGAGCAGCGCGTCGTACAGACTCGTCGGGTCAAATTTCTTGGCTAGGACGTAGGCAATTGCGTTGGCGATCATGAGCGGCAAGACCAACCCATATCCGCCCGTCATTTCGAAGATGATCAGCACGGAGGTGATGGGGGCCCGAATGACGCCGGCGAAGACGGCTCCCATGCCGACCAGCGCAAACTCTCCGACCTGGGAATGTCCGAGCGCGTAGTGCTCGACCCACCCCAACGCGGCTCCGAGCATGGCGCCGACGAACAGAGTCGGGTCGAACACCCCGCCCGCGCCGCCGCTCGAGTAGGAGAACACCGTTGCCGCGAACTTCAAGACGCCCAGTACCAGCACCGTCGTGAGGGGTAGGGAGCTATTCAGTGCGTCAGCGAGTTGAGCGTAGCCACCGCCGGCGATACCGGGGCTCTGGACCAGGAGCAAGCCTGCGACGGCGCAGCTGCCCGTGACGAAACCGCCGGCTGCCGGCTTGGCCCAATCCGGCAGAGTGCGGTCTTTCTTGAACAGCTCTCTCAGCGCGAGCAGGCCACGATTGAAGCACAAGGAGACAAGGCCTGCGATGACTCCCAAGAGCGCGTACCACGGCAGCGCGCTGATATGCTGAAAGGAGACGGATTGGGTCAGCGTGAAGATGGGATGCGACCCGAGCAGGCTATGCTCGATCACCGCGGCCAACGCCGCAGCGACCACGACGCCCGAGAGGACGGTCTGGTCCAGGCCACCGACGATTTCCTCCACCGTGAATGTGACCGCGGCGATCGCAGCATTGAAGGCGGCAGCGACGCCCGCCGCGGCGCCAACCGGCAATAGTCGGCGAACGCTGCGAGGGGCCAGGGCGAACCACCTACCGATGGCGCACGAAAGAGCGGCGCACATGTGCACCGTCGGTCCTTCGCGGCCGAGCGAAGCGCCCGCACCCACCTGCAGGGCAGTGATGGCAAACTTCGCCGCGCCGTCCCGAAGGCGAACTCGCTCCGTCTGCACCGCATAGGCGGCCTTCACCTGAGGGATGCCGCTGCCGCGGGCGGCCGGAAACGCGAAGCTCAGAGCCAGGCCCGCGATGAGCCCTCCCAATGTCGGGACAGCCAAGGTCCAGGGGATCCAGCTCCAGCCGGATGCGCCCTGAGCGGCGCTGATCAACCTGCGATCGGCCGTCAGTATTGCAGTGTGAAACATCACCGCCAGAATCCCGCAGGCCCCGCCCGCCACGAAGGAAGCAACAGCAGGTCGCCGCCCGTGGTCGAACCGTTTCGGCTCGCTCGCTGCCGAGTCGGCGGCCTCAGAAGCGTTGTGGAAAATGGGGTGGGCGCGGAGGATCCGGACAGAAGCAAACGCCGAGCACGAGCAGAGCGCAGATCAGATGGTTGTACAAGGTGCTGGGGGCAGGGTGCCAAATGAACAAGCTGGAGAGCGCCAGCCAGGCCGCGGCTGCGAGGTTCAGCCAGCGCAAAACGGGGCGGCGGAGAGCGGCCAGACTGATCACGATCAAGCAGAGACCGGTCAGCATGGCGTTGGCGCGTGAAACACCAGCGTGCGGCCAGAGTAGGGAGGAGCTGGACAACCACATCCCCAGCAGCAGATTCCCGTACCGTGGCAACCCTCCTCGAGGCGCGGCACAGAAAGCGCCACGATGCAGGCATGGAGTGATGTTGGGGAGTGGCAAGGTCATCCTCATCGAGCAAGGGACATTGCGTCGAGCTGGGGCAGCTTTTCCACGTAACCATGTGCCCGAGCGAGTGCACGCGAGTGCCCGTCCATCGGGAAGCGCGCCTGGGCGCGCCGTTGCCAAGAGCGGATGCATCAGCTGTACCGGAAGCGGCTTTCACTCCCCGCTCGGCTCGCTCACTGCGAAGACCCAGACGCGACTGCGCCCGGGGTGCAAAGTGGAGCTTGGGTAACGGCACCGGGTGTGACATGGATCGAGCTACCTGGTAATTGGAGAGCCAAGGATGCAAGTAGCAGCAGAATTGTCGCGCCGGCCGTTGCTGCAGGTGGGACGCGAGGCGCACGTGTGTTTGATCGAGTCGGGCTTGGTCAATAGGCCGTGTGCGAAAGGGGGCTGTGCCAGTGCCTGAGTCCCGGAAGGCTCGCGGCCTCGCACAGATCGTGCCCCGGGATCCCGCCGACCGGTTGCCGAATGCGTTGGCCTTTTTGCGCTTACTTTGGGCGATCGATCATGGCTTGCGTTCGGTGTCGCGTCAGATGCACGGCAAGCTGGGCATGACGGGGCCGCAGCGCCTCGTGTTGCGCATGGTGGGCAAGTTCCCCGACTTGATGCCGAGCGAGCTCGCTGCGCTCTTGCATCTCGACCGCGGCACGCTCACGGGAATCGTGGAGCGCCTCTCCTCGCAGCAGCTGCTGTCCAGGAAAGCAAACGAGAAGGATGGCCGCAGCTTTCTGCTCCGCCTCACGGCGCGTGGCCAGCTCCTCGATCGTGAAGTGCCGGGCACCGTCGAAGCCTGCATCCAGCGTGCGCTCGCCGCCGTGCCGCGTGCAAAAGTGGAGGCGGCAAAGGTCGTCCTGGAAGCAGTGGCGCGTGAGCTCGCCAAGGATGCAGCGCTGGCGGGCTCCTCCCAGGACTGAGGCGAGCGAGCCCGGCCTTTTGCA
>JAICTU010000760.1 GCA_025936205.1 Polyangiaceae bacterium
CGTCCTGCCACGCAAGCCGCGATGTTCCCGGAGTGGTTCGGTATGCCGGCCAGCGACTGGCCGGAGCTCGAATTCCTGGGCTTTCCGCTGCCGTCGAGCGCTCCCCTGCCCGCTCCAGTGCAGGAATTCCTCGCGCGCTGCCCGCGGCCGCTGGTGTTCACGACGGGGACAGGTTTCGCCCACCCCGAGAAGTTTTTCGAGGCAGCCGCCCGCTGCTGCGCAGAGCTCGATAGACCCGGCATCTTCCTGAGCCACTTCCTGCCCATCGAGCGGCGCAGGCTGGGCGAACGGATCGCCCACTTCGACTACGTCGAGCTCGAAGCGCTGCTCCGGCACGCCGCATTGATCGTGCACCACGGTGGAATGGGCACGACCGCGCGCGCGTTGCAGGCGGGCATCCCGCAGATCATCAGCCCGATGGCATTCGACCAGCCCGACAACGGACACCGCGTCGAAGTACTGGGCGCGGGCCGTGTCGTGGCTCGCGAGCGCCTCGACAGTCAGACTCTCTCGACAGCCGTGCGCGAGCTGCTGGGCGATGCCGAAATCGGCTCGAGGCTGTCGCGCTACCGCGCAGCGCTGGCGTCGCCACGCGCCGTGGAGCGCGCTGCAGACCTGATCGAAAACGTCGCGCAACAGGCGCCGCTGCTGTGCGGCGCCGTGCCCGGCACGCTGTGCGCTTAATTCGCGCGAGCACGCAACTGCCGCGCGCGAGAGCCCGACAAACAAGCACCGGCATTCGCCGAAGACGTAAGAGGGAATGAAGAACATGACCAACAAGGCAATGGAATACTCACTCCTGAGCGATGGCTGCAGCGTCCTGACCGACGAGGAGCTCAATCTGGTACTCGGCGCCGACGGCCCCTCCGTCGACTTCAGCAACAGCGGAGACTACCGCAACGGCGTCGTCCAGATGGCGGCCACGGTCGGCGGCCTCGTTGCTGCAGGCATCGCGATCGTCTCGGCGCCCATCTCGTTCCCCCTGGCGCTCGCCGGCGCTGCAGCGGCCGGGATCGCCGGCGGCTTCTCGATGGCCGACGCCCAGATCGACATGCGGAACGCCCAGCCCGATCCCCCGCGCAGCTGAGCCCACCCAACGCGGCACAGCACTGCCGACCGCTCACACGGACTGGCTCGACTTCTCGTCGAGCCAGTCCGCTGTCGTTTGTGGCTCGGCAAACGCCGACCGGGAGACGCCACGGTACGCGAACAGGGCAGCGCTCCCAGGCGTCGCTATCCGCGCAGCGCGGATACGGTGGAGTTCCCTGAGGAACGTGAACTTCCTCTCGCGGAACCCACCTGTTGATCGCCGGTGACAGGCTATCGGTGATGTCGGCATTGCCCCCGGCGTCGAGTTGGGCGGGCGAAAGGGAGTTCGAACGGCTCGATGGGTCCGCCTGGCTCAGGGAGGCGGCTCGTTCGCGGCTGGTGCCCCTGCCCGACTCTGCTAGCAGTCCGCCGCTCGGCGGAGCATCAAGCCGCGATCAGGGCGCTCGCCGCGAACAGCGCGCCATTGTAGGCGAGGTGCACGAGCAGCGGAGACGCCAACGAGCGCGAGCGCTCGAATGCTGCGGTGGTGAGCAGGGAGAGCAAGAAGACGGGCAAGCCCGCGCTGACGGGATGGATCGCCGCAAACACCGCCGCGGTGAACAAGGCACTCGCGCGGGGTGAGAGCGCCTCCCGCAGCCCTCGATAGATCATGCCGCGAAACAGCAACTCCTCGACGCACGGTGCCGCCACGGCGCTGAGGAGAAAGAAGATCAGCCAGTCACTGGTCTGCGCGAGCGCAGGTTGCGTCTGCGCAGATGCCCGGCTCACGCCCTCCAGGGCGGGCCAGTGCGCGACCGCGAACGAAGCCGCCACGGCGATCCCCACCGCGGGCAGCGCCCAGCCCAGCCCCTGCAGCAGGGCCGTGCGCAGGTTGACGCCCCAGGTCAGCCCCAACCGGGTGTCGAGGTCGCGCACGCCACGCCTCCAGTAGAGCAGGCCAGCCACCGCGCCGACCAGGGCAATCGCCGCGACAAACGCCAGCGCGCGCGCCGGCCACGGACGCAGCTGCAGCTGCTCCTCTACCAGTCGGGCTCCGAAGACCTGGAGCAGCAAGATGAGCAGGACGCACGCGAGGCCGTCCGAAACGCCGATGCGTGCAGCCGGGCGCAGCTCGGGCTCGAGCAAGAACGGCAAGCGGCTGCTCGCGTCTTGCCAGACGCCGTACGTTGCCGCCGCCAGCAATACGATCAGCGAGAGCCGCAACCAGGCGTCGCCGTAGAATCCAGAGGCGAAGGCCGCCAGCAGCACGCACAGCAGCAACACCTGAGCGCCGCCACGGTTGCTGGCGCGCTCGCCCTCGATGGCGACGGGATCGACGGTGCTCTGCCCCAGAGCGGCGCTGATGAAGACGAGCAAGCCGAGCCCGACGAGGCAGTAGGCGCTGCCCCAGACGAGCTCCCGAGACAGCGGCTGCTGGCGCAGACCGCAGGCGAGCACGAGACCGGCGTAGCCGAGACAGATCGGCACCCAGACCGCAGCCCGGGCGGCGAGCATCCGAGCCAGCGAGCGCGGCAGCGTGAACAGGAGCCAGAGCGCTTTGCCGTCGGCATGCAACAGGTTGCTCACGCTGAGCACCGCCATGCCGCCGGCGCAGAAGGCGAGCGCGGGCAAATGCGTGGGGGACGCGAACAAGCTCGCGCCTCGCGAGCTGCGGGCGATTCCGAACAGCGGAAAGATGAGCACGCCGGGAAACAGGAGTGCCATGTGCAAGGTCTTGCGGTCGCGCGCCAGCTGCAGCAATTCCTTGAGCACCATGCCGCGGGCCAGGAATCCGCGCCGGAACACGATCGCTGAGCCCGCACCGCGCCGTCCGCGAACGGAGCCGGCGCCGGTCACG
>JAICTU010000549.1 GCA_025936205.1 Polyangiaceae bacterium
CGAATGAGCCGGGATCTTGCAGTGGAGGCAGCAAAGCGGGCCAGGACTGCTACGCGCTGATCGACGAGGACTGCGGCGGGGGGCGTTGCGTGATGCCCGGGCACTGGCAAGAGCGGCCGGATGAGTCGGCGCCCAGCCTCATCTCAGCCGGTCAGTATCTCGACCCCTCACGGCCCGAGCTCGGCACCAAGGTCGGCGGCTATGCGCTCGAGACCCTGGTCGCGCTCGCGAACCGGCTACCGGCTGATCCTCATTTCAACTTGCCCGCGGACTACGACGAGGACTACGTGCGCGCCTTCGCGCAATATTTGAAAGACCATTTGGCTCCGGGCCTACGCGCGAGCATCGAATACTCAAACGAGGTCTGGAACTGGGGCTTTCCTCAAGCCAACTACGCGCAGGCGCAGGCAGACCGCTTGTGGCCAGGGGCGGATACGGGCTGGGTGCAGTACCTCGCGGGCCGCAGCGCGGCCGCTTGCTCCATCATGAAGGACGTCTTCAAGGGGCAAGAGGGACGCATCCGCTGCCTGATCTCGCCGCAGACGGGCTGGCGGGACCTCGCCGAGACGGTGCTCGATTGCCCGCTGTGGGCGGCCGATCATGGCAAGGTCGCCTGCTCGAGCGAGATGGACGCGATCAACATCACGGGCTACTTCTCAGGCTGCCTGCCTTCGCACCCCGAAGTCATCAAAGGCTGGCTCGCCAGGGGCAAGAGCTCGGCGCTGAGCCAGGGCTTCCAGCAGCTCGAGCAGGGCGGGCTGATCGACGATTGCACGGGCGACGACGAGGATAACCTCGACTATACCATCGACGGCTATCGCTACTTCTCCGCTCTCGCCAGCCAGCACGGGCTCGGCCTCTACGTGTACGAGAGCGGCACGCACTTCAACTACGAAGGCGACGACGACGACGTGAACGACTTCTTCGTGTCGATGACGCGGGACGAACGCATGCATGACCTGTACACGAAGAATTTCAGCGGCTTCCGCGCACAGAACGGCGACATCTTGAACGTGTGGGGCTGGGTCGCGCCGGACGATATGTGGGCGAACGCCGATTCGGTGCGCGATCGCCAGCACCCGAAATACCGGGCGATCACCGATTTCGTCACGGGCCGCTAGCCGCCGTCCGAGCAAAGCACACGGCACGGCGGCTGACTCCCGTGAGCGGCCAGCGGTAATCCACCGTTTCGGCGGGCTGCCAGCCGGCGAGGCTCGGAACCGCGCCCCGCGCCAGGAGCACCCAGACATTCCGCCGTGCCAGGCGCGCTCCCTCGGCGAGCCAAATCTCGGGCGCAAACGTCGCCCTGGATACGGCCACGTCCGCGCTGGCCTCGGGCAGCGCGTCCGAGCGACACTCGCGCACGCCCGATCGCAGCGCGAGCGTTCCCTGCGCCGTGCGCAGAAACGCGACCCGCTTGCCACGCGGCTCCACCAGCGTGAGCCCGATCCCGGGATGGAGCAGCTCGAGCACGAGACCCGGAGCACCGGCGCCGCTGCCGACGTCGACCCAGCTCTGCTGCCTCTGCACCGCGCGGGCCGCCAGCACGAAGGCGTCGCTCAGGTAGAGATCGACCAGCTCGGCCGCGTCGCGCGCCCCGGTCAGATCGATGCGCTGGTTCCAGACCACGACCAGATCCAGCAAGCGCTGGAGCCGCTCCAGGCTCGCGCGTTGCCGGGCCGGCTCAGACCAGAGCTGCCCGGGCTCGATGCCCTGCCCCGCGAGCTCGGCGAGCGCCCGCTGAAACAGGGGCTGCCAAGCAGCACCGAGCGGTTGAAGTGTTCCGCGCATCACGCACCGGCCAAGGAAAAATAGAGCATCTCGCGCGACCGCGCAAAACGTAGTAGCTGGCGGGCCCAATGGTCATCGAGATCAACCCCAACTCCCCGGAGCCTCGAAAAATCCGCCGGGCAGTCGACGCATTGCGCGCGGGCGAGGTCATCGCCTACCCCACCGACACCTGCTACGGCCTGGGCTGCGATCTGTTCAACAAGAAAGCCATTGATCGTCTGTACATGATCAAGGGCATGCCCAAGTCTCACCCGCTCTCGTTCGTGTGCCGGGATATCGCGAGCATGGCGAAGTACACCATGCTGCACAACTACGAGTACGGCGTCGTGAAGGACTTCCTGCCCGGCCCTTACTGTTTCATCCTGAACGCGACGCGCGAGGTGCCGCGCAGCGTGCAGACCGCGCGCAGGCACGTCGGCATTCGCGTGCCGAACCACGCCGTGGCCCTCGCACTCGTGGAAGAGCTGGGGGGTCCCATCATCAGCAGCACCGCGGCGCGCACCGGCGCCGATCCGCACGTGGATCCTCGCGAGATCGACGTAGATTTCCCCGGCCTCGCGCTGGTGCTCGATGGCGGAGCAGGTGGCACGGCTCCCACCAGCATCATCGATTTGACAGGGGAGACCCCCCACGTCGTGCGCGAGGGCGCCGGGGACGTCACCCCATTCCGGGACCTCTGACAGAGTTTTTTGGGAGCGGGCGCCCCAACCCGCTCAGAAAGGAATCCAGCGTGACGATCGACCAGCGCTTCGATACCGACGCCTTCGTGCGCTTTCTGCTCGACTCGGGGGCGCTGCGCTTCGGCAGCTTCACCGCCAAGAGCGGCCGCCAAACTCCCTACTTCCTCGACGCCGGGCGCTTCAACCGCGGCAGCCTCGTGGGGACGCTGGGCGAGTTTTACGCGGCGCGGCTGCTCGAGGCCCTCGGAGGCGAGTTCGACGTGCTGTTTGGCCCTGCTTACAAGGGCATTCCCCTCGCGGTGGCCACGGCCATGGCGCTGGCGCGCCGCGGCAAGGACGTAGGCTTCTGCTTCAATCGCAAGGAAGCCAAAGATCATGGCGAGGGCGGCGTGCTCGTGGGGCATCGGCTCGCCGCGGGCGAGCGCGTCGTGATCATCGAAGACGTGACGACTGCAGGCACTTCGATTCGCGAGACCGTGCCGCTCCTGCGCAGCGCCGCGCCGGTGAACCTGGTCGCGCTGATCGTCTCCGTCGATCGCCAGGAACGCGGTCAGGGCTCCGCCAGCGCCTTCCGCGAGCTCGCCGACGAGTTCGGCTTCCAGACGCTATCCATCGCCAGCATCGACGAGATCGTCGCGCATCTGCGCGGCCGCCCCGGCTCACCCATCACTCCCGAGATCGACGCCGCGATCCGCGAATACCGGCAAAAATACGGCGCCAGCTGAGCAAGCGAGCGGGCGAGCGAGCGAGCCGGCGTCCGCAAACAAATGTGCTGGATTTCTGGCCATGTCGGATCCGGCGCCGCTGCCTACGAGTGGCGCCGGCCTGCGGCGCTCCGTTCCACACGGCCGTTCCACACGGCTCTGTTCCACGGCTGTTCCAGCGCTGGCTTAGCGGAATGCGCCGCTGCCGCTGGCCATAATCCCAGAGCCCCTCCTGGAGCGCGTCAGGGCCCGGAGACGCGCGTGATGCTCACGTCGTCGATGCACAAGGTGAGCGGCAGTGCCGACGAAGCAGAGCCGGCAAACTGAAAGCCGAAGGCCATCGTTCCCGGCAGGTGATCGCTCAGCGTGAAGTGAGAGCGCCGGCGCTGCGGCTCCGGCGTGGCGACCAGGCTGTTCACCCAGTATTCGTCCCAGGGTGAAGCGTCCAGACCCAGCTTGACGCGTACGTCGCTGACGGACGAGGTCCAAAGCCGATAGTCGATGACATACTCACCCTGCTCGATCGGCAGGCCCGTGTACTGCACCTGCGCGTCCCAAGGGTCTCGACCCTGGCTCTCCAGCGTCGCGCAGAGAGCGCCACGGTCGACGCGCGACGTGCCCTTGGCGCCGCCGCCGAAATCCACCTGCCAGGGCTCGCTGCCGGCGTCAAAGCTCTCGTTGCGGATCAAGCTCGTACCGGCGGCGCGCGGCACACGGCCGAGCGTGGCGAAGAAGCGGGCGATCTCGGAACTGGCAAACGATGGCCAGCCGTGGTTGGTGTTCTGGTAGGTGGGTTCGGCGTGCTCGCACCACTCGACGGGCAAGGACGGCTCGCACCCCGCATAAATCACGCAGCCCGGTGCGCCCACCGTGCTCGTCTGGCGGCTGCAGCCGTTGGCGGCGACGAAATGATCGCGCCCCTCGCGGCCGCGCGACACGGGCACCACGGCGTCATGCTGCCCGTGGATCAGCAGCATTGCGCTGCGCTCGGCGCACTCGGGCAGCACCAGTGCGCCCGCCACGGCCGCGACGCCGCGCAGGCGCGACCCGCGCTCGCAAGCGAGCAACTCGGAAAAGGCGGCTCCCGAGCTGTGCCCGAGCGCAAACACCTGCTCCGTGTCGATGCAATAGCGCCTGGTGAGCTGCGCGTACAGGGCGTCAAAGATGCGCAGGTTGTCGCTGGGCTGATCGAAGCCGGGGCCCACACTCTTCACGTAAGCGACGGCGTAGCGTGGCCCAAGCTCGTCCGCGAGGTGGCTGGCGTCGGTGTCGTGCATCGTCAGGTGGCTGCGCGTGCGCCCATGAAACGCGAAGACCAGCGGCACCGGGCTCTTGCCGTCATACCCGTCGGGTAGCGTGAGCAGATAGGGAGTCTGCAGATCGCCTACCTGCACCACCTGAGCCCCGGCCGCAGCCGGCGCAGCGCCACAGCCGCTGCTCGGAGACGGCGGCTCGGCGCGGCCCGCGGCCACCGCTCGAGGTACTGCGCCGGCCGCCGCCGACGGCGTCTGCGACGGGCTGGCGCCGAGCGCCGCCGAACCCGAGCAACCGGCGAGCAGGGCTGCACCGAGCAGGCGACGGCGGATACGCGCCCGCGGCGGAGCACCTGTCGCCAGAGAACAAGACGTCAGAGCAATGGGCGCGCACGAGCGCGACCGGTACGTGGGAAGGCTCGAGAACACGGCTGCTCGTTTACACGATGAGGCGGCGTCCTGTGCATCTCGATCGGCACAGGGGTCGCTCCAGGGCCCAGGTCAGGTGGCAGGGCTGCACGCCGAGCGGCGCCGGCCGCGTCCAAAGCGAGCCCGCGGGCGCGGGCGGGCACACCGTGGCACAACCGAGTCGATCATCACGACATCGAAGATGATGTCGCGAGACCATTCCCGCCTGGGGCAGCGACCACGGGAGGGCTCAAGGACTGACGCTGAACTTCGCCGTCAGCTCCGATTGCACGGGGATGGCCTGCTCGGGACGGTCGTTGGGCGAAATCAGCGCCATGAAGTGATCTTGGATGTCCGCAGAGCTCGGATAAGGCGCGCCGACCCGCACGTTGAGCGTGGCGCTGCCGTCCCCCTGAAATTGACGAACCTTGTGCGGCGGCAAGCCTTCGAGGTCGAGGCTCGGATTGATCAG
The DNA here is from genome assembly GCA_025936205.1 of Polyangiaceae bacterium. The sequence goes on from JAICTU010000549.1 coordinate 5,309, forward strand.
ATAGCGCCGCGTCTGCACGTCCAGCGTTGCCGTGTTGTTGCTCAGCGCGGTGAGCTTCACCATGCGGTACGCGAGCACCTCGGAACCTTCGATGAGCTCGCGCGACTTGATCATCCAATACGCGCCCACTCCCACCGGCACCTCCGGATAGGCCAGAGCGACGGACGCGAGCGCTTGCGCACTGGTCTGGACGAAAGGAGCCAGATCGGGGTTCTTGCCGCTCACCTGCAGATGCTCGCTCTCGAGCGCTCCGCGCGACGTACTCAGCACATCGACGGAGCTCCCCTTGAGCTTCTGGATCTCGGAGCGCGCGTCCTCCGGCA
>JAICTU010000550.1 GCA_025936205.1 Polyangiaceae bacterium
AACGGCTGCTGGGAAACGGCTGCTGGGAAACGGCTGCTGGGAAACGGCTGCTGGGAAACGGCTGCTGGGAAACGGCTGCTGGGAAACGGCTGCTGGGAAACGGCTGCTGGGAAACGGCTGCAGCGAACTGGCGGCGAAACAACCCGGCAGTCGTGCCGAGGAGAAACAGAGATCGCACTCTACCCACAGAAAGAGGCAGGATCCAGTGGCAGGCGGCCGGGACACCAGGGGACAGCAATTTTCCAGTGGAACGCGCTGCGCGGTTGTCCGGATCAGGGGCTCTCGGCCTCACTGTACACGCCCCGCAAGGCAGCGAAAGCGGGCCGCTGTTCGCGCTCGATGTCCACGATGCCCCACCATTCTTCATTGAAGACCTGATCGGGATAGGGGCCGCCGCCCGGGGCGATGCCACCCACATCCTGCTCACTCAGGCTGCCGGCTTGGTCCTTCCACCACTCGTCAGCCCACTCGAACAGCGTGCCGCCGAGGCTCACGCCGTCGCCGGGAGAGAGACTCGAGGCGTGGCTGAAGATCTCTCGCGTGAGCGCTGCGACGGCTTCCGCCTGGCTCTCGGGATCGTAGCCGGGCAAGTTGGCATTGTAGGCATCCGCGCCGTATTCGGAGACGAACATGGGCAGCTCGCTGCGTTCCTGCCAGGCCTCGAACAGGTCGCCGAAGCTGATGCCGCGGTAGGCGTTGATACCCCAGACGTCGACCCCGGGCATGGCGGCGAGCGTGACTTCGTCGGGTAGCTCGCCGTAGATCGTCGCGACGGGATGCTCGCTATCCTCCGCCTTGATCAGCGCCACGGCCTCGTTCAAGCGGGCGACGGCATCCTCGTGCGAGAGACCGACGTACAGGCCATTGTAGTTCCACTCGTTGCCCACGGCCCACATCAAGATCGCCGGGTGGTTTCGCACTGCCCGCACGCGCTCCACGACCACGTCGGCGGGCGACCCACCCCACGGGTAGACCGAGTCGATCACATGGATACCCGCATCCGCGAGTCGATCGAGCACAGCCGTGTCGAGCAAGGGCTCGTACGTACGCACCACGTTCACGCCCAGCTCTCGCATCAGCGCTGCGTCGTGCTCGACGGATCCGGCATAGTCGAGGCCCTCCGGGTGGGTTGCTCCGATCGGCACGGGATTCCAGCACACACCGCGCAGGAGCAGAGGCTGGCCGTCGACCCGCAGCTGGCGTCCGACGATCTCGATGTGACGCGCAGCGGGCTCTGGATTCGCACTGCCACCGGCGGCTCCAGCGCCCGCGAGCTCCGAGGCTCCCGGCGTTTCCGTGCTCGTCGCTGGCTGCATCAGGGCCGGCGCTGGCCTCGGCAGGCCGCCTGCGGAGCCGAGCTCCCTGGCCATCGATGCAGGCTCAGAGCCCAGGGCATTCGGCTGGCTCGAATCCGGTGCCGAGGGCCTGCTGACCGCGGCCGGCGCACGGGGCGCGGTGTCGGTGCAGCCGCTACTTCCCAAGCTGAGCAGAGCGGCCCCGTAGAGTTGTACCGCGCGCATGATCTTTCAATTCTGCCAGTGCGGGCGGCACCCAACAATATCCCAAGGCAGCGCGGCCCAGTTCGCAGCGCTTCCTGCCCGCGGTGCCGCGCCGCTTTCGGGCGGCTGCACAATTGCTCGCAAGCCCGGATCACCTCCTTGGTTCAGGCAGGGGCGCGCTGCTACGGTGCCGCCATGCTCAGCGTGGGAGACTTGGCGCCCGATTTCACCGCGGATGCTTCCGACGGCCGCAGGCTGAGTCTGTCCGAGCTGCGCGGCTCGATCGTGGTGCTCTATTTCTTCCCACGCGCCTTCACGCCCATCTGCACGCGCGAAACGGCGCGCTTTCGCGACCAGCACGCCGAGTTCAGCGCGCTCGGCGCGCGCATCGTCGGCGTCTCACCCGATCCGCTGGAGACGCAGTGCGAGTTCGGCAGCCGCCAGGGCGTGCAGTTTCCGCTGCTCGCCGATCCGGAGCGCAGCATCGCCAGCGCCTATGGCGTGCTGTGGCCGCTCTTGCCGCGCGTGCGGCGGGTCACCTTCGTGATCAGCGAAGCGGGCAGGGTGGAGCTGGTGGTGAGCAACGAGCTCCAGGTCTCCAAACACGTCGATGCCGTGCTGGAGCACCTGCGCCGCCGGGCGCCCGCCGCCGCCGGGCAGCGCTAGGTCGCTGTGCGTCACATAAATAACTGAGCAAACCCCGCTGCCTAGCGCGGGCTCGGCGATCCCGTCCACCAATTCCGTCTGGTTGCGACTGTTGCACCGGTGCCATCGCCGACGTCGCTGGCGGCAAGAAATGCTGGTGCGATCCCGACACGCGTGGCGTTGCTGCCGAGGAGACGAGAGCAATCGCGTTCACTCGACCCTAACACAGCATTACTCGAACCCCTCGACGAGCGCGCGCCTGACCTCCATAGTGCGCGTGTCTCCCTCGAGTGCTCGTTTTCCGGACGGGCTCGTTTTTGCGGGGACACCCCGCACCCCGGCGGGACGCCCGAAACCAAGAGTCACCAGGAGCCCCCGAAGAGCGAATTCGAAGACTGGAGCAGTGTGGCGAACGCAAATCTCGCCCCGCGGGGAAGCATCCCGCATGCGAGGTTTGAAGACGTTACACGATGCCACCCAGTGGGATGCAGCGGCTACCCCACTGGGTGGCGTGTTCTCCGCCCTGCTCGAGTCTTCGAAACGCTCGGTCCTGGCCCCCGAGGGCCCCGTCCGGCGGAATGCCTGGAGGGCGCGGCGTACCACTTTGGCGCGGCTCGGGAGGGGGCCGTGTGCGGCCTGATCGGCAAAGGTGGGCGGAGCGCGCCGTGACGCCGAAGATCGCAGCGCATGACGGCACAGAGCGCGCTCCGGCGTGACGGCGAGCGACGGCAGGCGTGAGCCACTGACGCGCGTTTCACAGCCCTTTCTCGCACCTCGGCAGGCGCGTGGTCTTTCGCGCGATAGCGGCAAAATCGGCGCGGAAAAGACGCGCACCGGGTGTGGCCGTGTAATACTGAGGCGATTTACCGGTGTACCGAACAGGTGCGCGAGCGAACGCAGCTGGATGTCATTCGAATCAGTCGAGAGAAGCCGCATGAAAAAGCACACGGCGCGTTGGGCACGACTCGGAGTTCTGGCGGTGATTCTCCAGGGCGCGGGCTGCTGGGGCGACGTGGATATCGTCGACGGCGAGCCCGGTGGCGTCGGGGGCTCGAGCTCCACGCCTCCCTCGATGGGGGTCGACCCGCTGCAACCTGTGGCTGGTACTTGTGAGGACTCTGACGTCCAGTGCAACGGCTCCGACGTCGAACGCTGCGTCACGCTCGGCTCCGGCTCCGCGCGGGGCTGGCTCAAGATCCAGCACTGCGATAGCGCCGCGCTGTGCAGCAAGGAGACAGCCAGCTGTACCACCAAGGCCTGCAACTTTGCCGAGATGCGCTGCAACGGCGCGGTCCCGGAACGCTGTAACGACGACCTCACCGCTCGCGACCAGCTCTCGGCATGCTCGAGCGCGGCGTATTGCTCACCCGATGCCGACAAGTGCGCGGGTGAAAACAAGCAGGCGCCCTGCTGTCTGGATACCCCGTGCAAGGCGGGCGAGCTGCGCTGCAACAACGGCGAGATCGAGCGCTGTAAGGACGACCAGAGCGGTCTGGACTCGGTGGTCACGTGCGCAACGCAGAAGCTGTGCGAGCTGAGCATCGGCGGCTGCCTGGCGAACCCTGCCTCGTGTCAGTGTGAGCCGCCCAAGTGCGAAGCCGGCGCCACGCGCTGCACCGGGGCGACGCTGGAGCGCTGCAATGCCGACCAGACAGACTGGGAGACGGTCAAGGACTGCGTGACGGAGGAGCTCTGCCAGCAAGGGCTCGCGCAGCCGGTGCCGGCGTGCCCCGCGGTGCCCTGTAATCCTGGCGAGCATCATTGCACCGGCGGCGCGCTGGAGGTGTGCAACGCCGGCCAGACGGGGTTCGAGCTGGTGGAAAACTGTCCTGGCGGCGCGGGCTTCTGCGATGCCGGCAAGGGCGTGTGCACGGAAACGCCGTGCAAAATTGGCGAGACCAGCTGCAATGGCGCCCAGATGGTGCGCTGCAGGCAAGATCAGTCCGGGTTCGACCCTGTGCCGGGACGGGATTCGCTATGTGCGACGCCGAAGCTGTGTGAGCTCGGGCAGGCAACGGGCATCTGCCAGGGGCCCTCGTGTGGCCCGGGTGAGTTCCGCTGCAATGACAATCAACCGATCCGCTGCAACGCGGACCAGACCGGCTTCGACAACGTCGGCGCCCCATGTCTGCGGGCCGAGCTCTGCGACCCCAATCGCCAGCGCTGCAACTTCTGCTTCCCCGGCCGCCGCGAGTGCACGCCTGACAACCGCAGCAGCCGGACCTGCGCGCCCGACGGCAACTCGTTCGGGCCGCTCACCTTCTGTCCGCTCGGCTGCGTCCCGAGCACCGGAGCCTGCCAGACCTGCAACCTGGGCGAGTTCCGCTGCCAGGGTGGCCTGCTCGCGCGCTGCAACGATGGGGTGAGCTTCACGCCGCTCAATGTCGGCTCGACCTGCTCGGGTACGGCGAGCCAGGTCTCGTGCAACGGCAACCAGGTGCAGACCACGCCGTGCGCGCTCGGCTGCAACGCCCAGCGGAGCAGCTGCAACCAGTGCAGCGCGGGTCAGCGCTCCTGCACCGACACCACCAATTTTGCGACTTGCCAGGCCAACGGCACCTTCGGCCCGGCACAGTCGTGCGGTGCAGGGCTGCTCTGCGCCGGCGCGGGCGTGTGCTCTTGCACGCCAGGTCAAGCCTCCTGCAGTGGGAACACGCTCCAGGTCTGCAACGACACCGGCACCGCGCTGGTCGCGGGCGCGCGCTGCGGCGGCGCTGGCGGCAACGTGCTGCGCACCTGCGCTGCCGGTGAGCTCACCACCAACACCTGCCCCTCGGCGGCGCTGTGCAGCGCGGCGACCGGAGCTACCTGTGCGGCGGCTTGCACAGAGGGCGAGCGCACCTGCGCGGCGGGCCAGCCCCAGGTCTGCACCAACGGTCAACCCGTGCCGGCCGCGGCCTGCGCCGCGGGCTTCACCTGTGAGGGCGCCGGTCAATGTCTGTGTGCCGCGGGCGACGTGCGCTGCGCGAGCGGCGCGCTGGTCCAGTGCTCGGCGGATCGCTCTAGCTTCGAGCCGGCTCCGAGCTGCGACGGCGCCACGCTGCGGACCTGCTCGGGCGCCGCGCGCCAGCCGGATCAGCAGTGCGCCTCGGCTGCTCTTTGCGCCGTGAGCGCCGGCGTGTGCGCCGCATGCCAGGATGGCGATCCGGTGAGCTGCGCGGACGCCACGACCGAGGTGCGCTGCGTCGCAGGCCAGGTGCAGCAGACCGCGTGCGGCGGGCTTCTCCCTGTCTGCCTGGACACCATCGGTTGCGTGCTGCAGTGAACCGCGCGCGAGCTCCGCTCGCGCTCTCTCGCTCAGGGAGCGCGCCGCGTGAGCGCGATCCGCTGCAGGTACCCGGCGAGGTGCTCGCGTTCGAACTCGCCGAGTTCCCAGGCTTCGCTGGAGAGCAGTGAGCGATGCTGCTCTCCGAGCACGTAGACCACCGCCGGATGGGCATCGCCGCACGCCCGTACGCTCACCGTGCGCCGCTC
>JAICTU010000649.1 GCA_025936205.1 Polyangiaceae bacterium
CAGCGCGACACGCTGCCGGCGCTGGTCTGGGTCACCATTTACCGCGAGGGGCCGCTGAGCGTGGCAGCCCTACGCGAGCGCATGGGCTGCGAAGCGGAGCCGCTCGAGCGGGCCCTGCTAGAGCTGGAGCGCGACGGCAGCATCCAGCGAGACGCGGCGGGGCGGCTGCTCTCCTCGCTGGTGACCATCCCCATCGGCGCGCGCGTGGGCTGGGAAGCCGCCGTGTTCGACCACTTCCAGGCCGTCGCCAAGGCGATCGCCGCCAAGCTCCAGCTGGGCACCCGCTCCGCCGAGGCCGACGTGGTCGGTGGAGCGACGCTCTCTTTCGACGTGTGCGACGATCATCCGCTGGCGCCGTCCGTTTATGGATTGTTGCGCCGCATCCGGCAGGAGGCGAACGCGCTCTGGCAGCAAGTGGACGAGTACAATCGGGCGCACCCGATCTCGGAGGCACGGCGGGTCCAGGTCACGTTCTACATGGGCCAGAATGTGGAGCAGCCGGCGGAAGCGCGAGGAAGCTCGGAAGAAGATGTCCCGGAGGAGGAGTCCCGTGATGCGTAAACTACGTTTCGTCGCAGCAGCCGTTTTGATCTGCTCGTGGGCGTGCGCGGGCGGCGATGGGCCCGATTCGCCGGGCAGCGATGGCGAGCAGCCCCTGGCTCGGCAGGAGCGACGCGGCATCACGTCGTCCGCCACGGCCGAGGTCGCAGACCACCCCGACGAGGAGGTGGTCAGCGGCGCCGAGCAAGAGCAGACCACCGAAGGCAGCAACACCAACTGGAGACCCACGGAACCGTGGCTCGACCTGCAGCGTCCGCCGGCGCACGAGCGCCCCGACCCGCGCAAGCCTCCGGGAGGTCAGCTGAGCAACACGAGCCCAGGCCCCGCTCAGGGCCCGCCTTCGATCCCACCGGGGCAGGAAAGCGAATCGAGCTCCTCGGGCTCCAATTCCTCGGGCTCCAATTCCTCGGGCTCCGGCTCTGGTTCCAACGACTCGACGCCCAGCCCGAACTGAAGAGGCGCATGGATCAGCCGCCGCGTTTGAGCACGGTACCCTGGAGGCCGCCACGGATCGAGACGGCGACGGCCGGTTACCAAACAGCGATGCCCCCGTCCGCGCGCGGCTCGGTCGCCACCGCGTAGGCGCCGGAGCTGAGCCGCCAGATCACCTGACCGCGCCCGAACGAGCCCGAGTTGGCCGCCACCTGCACATGGTGGCCGCGCCGGCGCAGCGCATCGATCACGCCCGGCTGCACCTCGGGCTCCACGCTCACGTCGACGCCGCCGGTCACACGGAAACGCGGCGCATCCAGCGCCGCCTGCACGTTCAAGCCGTGGTCGAGCACACTGGAGACGACCTGCAATTGCCCCTGGGGCTGCATCTCCCCGCCCATCACGCCGAACGGTCCGATCGGGACTCCGTCGCGACTGATGAAGCCAGGCATGATGGTGTGGCGGGGGCGCTTGCCGGGTGTCGCGAAGTTCGGATGGTCGCGATCGAGCGTGAAACACGCGGCCCGATTCTGCAACGCGAGCCCCCAGCCCGGCACGACCACGCCGCTGCCGAAGCCCATGAAGTTCGACTGGATGAAGCTGACCATCATGCCGTCGCGGTCCGCCGTGCTCAGGTACACGGTGCCACCGCCGAGCAGCGGCGAGGGCCCGGGGCTGCGCGCGCGCTCGCCGATCTCCGAGCGGCACGCCGAGACGTAGGAGTGCGTGAGCCAGTCGCTGACCGGCACGGCGACGTGGCGGGGATCCGCGAGTGCCGGCTGCACCGTCTCCAGCGCGAGCTTGAGCGCCTCGATCTGCAGGTGCCAGCTATCAGCGCTGGCGTGTTGTGTGGAGGCCAGATCGAAGCCCTCCAGGATGCTCAGCCCGAGCAGCGTGGTGATGCCCGGGCAATTGGGCGGCACTTGCCAGATCTGGTGGCCCCGGTAGGTGGCATCGATCGGTTCCACCCATTCGCTGTGGTGCGCCGCCAGATCCGAGGCGCGCAGCCGCCCGCCCGTGGCGCGCGCCCAGGCATCGATGGCCTGGGCGATCTGCCCGGTGTAGAAATCATCGACGCCGGCCTGCGTCAGCCGCCGCAGCGTCGCGGCGTGGCCCGGCGCGCGAAACATCTGCCCTGCCTGAGGCACGCTGCCCTGCGGCGCGAACGTTTCCCCCCAGCCTCGCAGCGCCGCCTCGCGCGAGCTCAGAAAGCGCTGGGCTGCGAGCTGCCAGTAGTGCGCGGTCACGGGCGAGACCGGAAAGCCCTGTTCTGCGTACTCGAGCGCCGGCGCCACCAGTTGCTCGAAGGGCAAGCGCCCGAAGCGCTGGTGAAGATCGCGCCAGGCGGCAGGCGCGCCCGGGACCGTCACGCTCTGCCAGCCGAGCTCCGGCATCTCCTGCGCGCCCGCCTCGAGCAAGTCATGCGCGTCCGCTGCCGCGGGCCACACGCCTGAACCGTTCAGCGCCGTCAGCTCACCGTTGTGCCAGACCAGCGCGAAGGCGTCGGCGCCGATGCCGTTCGAGGTCGGCTCGACCACGGTCAGCGCGATCGCCGTGGCGACCGCCGCGTCCACGGCGTTGCCGCCCGCCCGCAGCACGCCGAGGCCTGCGGCAGCGGCCAATGGCTGGGCGGTGGCGACAGCGCCGTTGGCGGCGAGCACGACGCGACGACGCGACGGATACGGATATTCGTTGAGATGCATGCGTGAGGAAGCAGCGGTCTCGCGAACCGATCCGCGGCTGGCTCTAGATCTGCCAGATCAGCCTCGAAATCACCAGACCCCGGGTCTAAGGTCCGGAACCTCGAGGAAGCCGTGAAGCGACAGAATCGCAAAGTTCTCGTGAACGGAAAGCCCCAGATCTGGACCGGAGTGAACTTCTGGTCGCGCACGGGAGGGCCGCTGATGTGGCGCAACTACGATCCGGTCGTGATCCGCGCAGAGCTGGATCAGCTGCGCGCCCACGGCATGACGTTGACGCGCAGCTTCTTCTACTGGCCGGACTTCATGCCTACGCCCGATCGGCTGGATGAGCAGCTCGTGAAACACTTTCACGACTTCCTGAACGCCCATCAGGAACGGCAGATGCTGTCGATCCCGACGTTCCTGGTCGGGCACATGTCGGGGCAGAACTGGGATCCCGCCTGGCGCGGCGATCGCGACCTGTTCGAGGACGTCTGGCTGGTGGCGCGGCAGGCCTGGTACGTGCGCGAGCTGACCCGGCGCTTCGCGAGCCATCCCGCGGTGGTGGCCTGGCTCTTGACCAACGAGGTGCCCATCTACGGCGACTGGCGCTCGCGCGGGAACGGCGCGCTGCGCGCGGACTCGGTGATTTCCTGGGCGCAGCTGCTGATTGACGCGGTGCGCGCCGGCGGAGGCTGGCAGCCCGTCAGCATCGGCGACGGCGCCTGGGGCGTGGAGATCAAGGGCACCGACAACGGCTTCCGCGTGCGCGACATCGCGCGCATCGTCGACTTCCTGGGACCGCACGTCTACCGCATGGAGACGGACCAGCTGCGCCAGCACCTGGGCGCCGCCTTCGTGTGCGAGCTGCTCGACTTCGGCGAACAGCCCGTGGTGATGGAAGAGTTCGGCGTCACCAGCGACTACACGAGCGACGAGAACGCCGCGCACTACTACCGCCAGCTTCTGCACCATACCCTGCTGGCTGGCGCGACGGGCTGGATCGCTTGGAACAACACCGACTACGACGACCTGTACGCACAGGCGCCCTACAGCCACCATCCCTTCGAGCAGCACTTCGGCTTGATGGATCGGCACGGGCAACCGAAGCCCGCCGCGCGCGAGATGCGCGCCTTCGCCGATCTGCTGCAACGCATCGACCTCGCGCGCTGCCGGCGGCCCGATTCATCGATCGCGCTGCTCGTGCCCTCGTACCTGGAAAACCAGTACCCCTTCACGGCGCCCGACGATCCGCCGAGCATCGTCGATAGTCTGCGCCAGGCGTACGTCGCCGCTCGCGAAGCCGATCTGCCCGTGAAGCTGCTGCGCGAGGCGGACGGCCTGCTCTGGCGGCCAGCACAGGTCGAAGAGCTGGCGCGCGGAGTGGCCGCGGGTGGCGTGCAATACGGGCGTACCAGCACGGACCCGCTCGCCCTGGCTCCCGGTGAGCTCGATCCGCGCGCGCTCGGCCCCGGCCTGCCGCGCGACGCGGCGCTGTACATCGTCCCGAGCGTGAAGCAGTTGACGGGGCCCACCTGGCGGCAGCTCGGCGAACGGGTACGA
>JAICTU010000375.1 GCA_025936205.1 Polyangiaceae bacterium
TGGGTCCAGGTGGAGACGGCTTCGGCGGCGTTCGGGCAGGGCATCAGCGTGACCAACCTGCAGATGGCCCTGGCGACGGCGGCGATCGCCAACGGTGGCAAACTGCTGGAGCCGACGCTGGTGAAGCGCGTGCAGAGCGGCACGGGCGAGCTGGTGAGGGAAGCGGCGCCGCGCGTCCGCCGGCAGGTCGTTTCGGCCGCGGTGGCGCGGACCGTGGCCGAGATGATGGTGGGCGTGACCGAAGGCAACGGAACGGGGGTTCAGGCGCGCGTGGATGGCTTCAGCGTGGCCGGGAAGACCGGCACGGCGCAAAAGACGGACCCCAAGACCGGGCGTTACTCTCGGGACGGGTTCGTGGCGTCGTTTGTGGGTTTCGTTCCCGCGCGGCAGCCTGTACTGGCGATGGCAGTGACCTTTGACGAGCCGATGGTGGAACACGGGGGAGGCGCGGTCGCGGGGCCCGTGTTCCGGCGCATCGCCGAGGCCGCGCTCAACTACCTCGGCGTGACCCCGGAGGGTACGCGCGTGGCCGACCTGCAGAAGCTGGTCGGTGCGGCCGATCCGGCGCGCGCGGCGACCGAGATGATGCGGCGTGCCGGCGGTCGCGAGCCGCCGGTGCAGGAAGTGCGGGACGACCGGCAGGCGCTGAAACCTGGCCTGGTGCGCATCCCCGATCTGACGGGGTTTCCCGTGCGCGAGGCCGTGCACAAGGGCATCGAGCTGGGACTCCAGCCTCGAGTGGTGGGTACCGGTTTGCTGGCACGTCAGGAGCCGGGACCTGGAGCGGTGCTCGAAAAAGGCGAGACCCTCGTGCTGGTCTTCGAACCAGCGCCGGGACGAACGCGAGTAGTTCTGGTCTCTCCCTGTCCGAGCTCCTGGCGGAACTGTCGGAGTTCGAGCCGCGGCTCGAAGGGGATCCGCAGGTTCGGGTCAACGATCTGGGGCAGGACTCGCGCAGCGTGACTGCCGGCACGTTGTTCGTGGCGCGCCCCGGCAGCAACACGGATGGGCTCCGTTATGCCCGGGACGCGGAGCGCCGCGGCGCCGCGGCGGTGATGATCGCGGCGGATGCACAACCGCCGCCGCTCTCTTGCCCCGTGCTGCGAGTGAAGGAGCTGCCCCGCGCGCTCTCGCTCGCGGCCGAGGCCGTGCATGGGCATCCGAGCCGCAGCCTGCGGCTCTCCGGCATCACGGGTACCAACGGCAAGACCACGGTCTCGTGGCTGGTGCAGCGAGCGCTGGAAGCTCTCGACGTGTGCTGCGGCCGCATCGGCACGCTCGGCATCGAAGCAGCGGGGCAGCATCAGGAGACTCCGCTCACGACGCCCGAGGCCGACTCAGTGTCGCGCAGCCTGGCGTGGATGCGCGGCCTCGGTGCGAGCCACGCGACCATGGAAGTGTCGAGCGTGGCGCTGGTGACGGCGCGCGTGGAAGCCTTGCGCTTCGAGGTGGCAGCCTTCACCAACCTGACCCGAGATCACCTCGACTTTCACGGCAACATCGAGGCGTATCGTGCGGCGAAGGCACGGCTTTTTCTGGAGCTCGGTCCCCAGGTGAGCGTGCTGAATCAGGATGATGATTTCGGCCGCTGGCTGGCGGAGCGTGCCCCGGGCCGCGTCATCACCGTAGGCTCGAGCAGCGAGTGCGATATCCAGGGCACCGAGCTGGTGGCGCGACCGGAGGGAGTGGTGGGCGAGCTGAGCGCCTTCGGGCGGCGGCTAGAGCTGCGGACCCGGCTGGTCGGGCGCCACAATGCCGAGAATCTGCTGGTCGCGTTCGGCGTGCTCGCGGCGTATGGCGCCGATCTGGCGCTGGCCGCCGCGGCGTTGTCCGAGGTCGAGCCCGTACCGGGGCGGCTGGAGCGCTGTGATGGCTCCGACGATGACTGCGTCGTGCTGGTCGACTACGCGCACACACCGGATGCGCTCGAGCGTGTGCTCACGGCGCTGAGCCCGGTGCGCGGCGGCAAGCTGATCTGTGTGTTCGGCTGCGGCGGGCAGCGCGACCCGGGCAAGCGCTTTCCGATGGGCAAGGCGGTCGGAGAGCGCGCGCAGCTGGCGATCCTGACCAACGATAACCCGCGCGGGGAGTCGCCCGAGGCCATCGCCGAGCAAGTCGAGTCGGGCTTGCGCGCCACCGGCGCGCGCTACGAGGTGATCCTCGATCGAGAGGCGGCCATCGAACGTGCCGTCTCCGGGGCGGAACCGGGCGATGTGATCCTGCTCGCCGGCAAGGGCCACGAGACCTATCAGGTGATCGGGTCACAGACCTTGCCCTTCGACGATCGTGAGGTGGCGCGCCAGGCTTTGCAGCGGCGGCGCGCCGCGCGCGAGGGCGGAGTGGCGCACTGATGGCGTCGCTGATCCCCGAAAACCGGGCGCGCTTCAGCCATCGCGAATTGATCGACGCCACGCAGGGCAGCTGCCCCGACTTCGACGGCGAGATCGCTGGTATTTCGACGGACAGTCGCGCTGCGCTCGCCGGCAAGCTGTTCGCGGCGTTGCCAGGTGAGCGCTTCGACGGGCACGACTTCGTGGCCGCGGCTTCCCGGCAGGGCGCGCGGGTGGTGATGGTCGAGCACGAGTCGGGCGGTGCCGCGCCGGCGCTCCAGCTCCGGGTGCGTTCGACCCTGGATGCACTGGGCAATCTGGCCCGTTTCCACCGCACCCGCTGGGGGGGCCGTGTGATCGGTGTCGCCGGCTCCGTGGGCAAAACCACCACCCGCAGCAGCCTCACGGCCGTGGCGCTGGCCGCCGGGGCTCGCGTGCACAGCCCGCGCGGCAATCTGAACAACCTGATCGGCGTGCCGATGGTGCTGTTCGGGTTGTCGGACGCGCACGAGCTCGGCGTGGTGGAGATCGGCACCAATCACACCGGCGAGGTGGCCCGCCTGAGTCACGTGGTCCGGCCCGACGTGGCCGTGCTCACGCGCATTTCGCTGGAGCACTCCGAAGGGCTCGGCGGTCTGGATGCGATCGAGCAGGAAGAAGGCGCGGTGCTGCGCGCTCTCTCGCCGCACGGTATCGCCGTGGTCAACGCGGACGACGAACGCTGCCTGAGGCAGGCCGCGCACTGTGCCGCCCGGCGCGTCGTCCGCTATGGTCTGGCCCAGAGCGCCGAGCGCAGCGGCGCGGAATATCGGATCTCCAGCCACCAGAGCCTCTCCCCCCAGCTCACCCGCGTGTGCATCGCGCGGCCCGGCGGGCCCGAGCTCGAGCTCGACAGCCCCTTGCTCGGCCTGCCCGGCGCTTATGCACTGACCGCCGCCATCGCCGCGAACGAAGCGCTGCTCGAGCGCCCGCTCGAACGGGCCGAGCTAGAGAGCGCGCTCGCATCCCCGTTGCTGGGGGAGCCGGGGCGGCTCTGCGCGGTCGAGCTGGGAGACGGCAGCCTGGTGCTGGACGATACGTACAACTCCAGCCCGGCCAGCGTGCGCAGCTCGGCAGCAGTAGCGCGCGATCTGGCGCGCCAGCGCGGGAGCCGGCTGGTGCTGGTGATCGGCGAGATGCGTGAGCTCGGCGCGTTCTCCAGCGCGGCGCATCGCGAGCTCGGGCCGGATCTGGCCAGCCTCGATCCAGATGTGCTGATCGCGTTCGGCGGCGACTCCCAGGAGCTGCTCGCAGGGCTCGGGGGCGTGCGCGCGCGGACGGCCTTTGCGCTGGATGCACCCGGCGCGCTGGAGCTGCTGGAAGGGGAGCGGCGCCCGGGCGATGTGATCCTGGTCAAGGCCTCGCGGGGGCTGCGCGCAGAGCGGATTGTGGCGGGGCTGTCGGCGGGCGCAGGTACCGCAGTGGCCGAGGGCCACCGGTCGTGATCTACGAGCTGCTCTACCCGCTGAGCACGCGCTTCGGTTGGGCCAGCGTGCTCAACGTGCTCCGCTATGTGCCCTTCCGCATCATCATGGCGACGCTGACCGCCATGTTGCTCTGTTTTTGCCTGGCGCCCTGGTTCATACGCCAGCTGCAGAGCAAGCAGATCGGTCAAGTCATCCGCAAGGATGGGCCGGCGTCCCATCAGATCAAGGCGGGCACGCCCACGATGGGCGGCGCCCTGATCCTGCTGGCCCTCTTGGTCTCCACGATCCTGTGGGCCGATGTGCACAATGTCTTCGTGATGGCCACGGCCGGCGTGACCGCGGGCTACGGGCTGATCGGCTACCTCGACGATCACCTCAAGATCGTGGCCCGCAACAGCAAGGGCCTGCCGGGTCGCTACAAGATCCTGGGACAGGTGAGCGTCGGCGGTCTGGGGCTCGCGTACAGCTTCATCGACTTCGGCAATCTGCCCGAGAGCTGGCTCGAGATCCGCACGCGGCTGTCGATCCCCTTCGTGGCATTCTCCAAGCATCCCGTCGAGTTGCCGCTCTGGCTTTACCTTGCCTTCGCGCTCTTCGTGCTGGTCGCGTTCAGCAATGCGGTGAACCTCACCGACGGCCTCGACGGGTTGGCGATCGGCCCGGTGATGATCAACGCGGGCACCTATCTGATCTGGTCTTACGTGGCGGGTCTGGTGCTGTTCGGGCGCCCCCTGGCGCAGTACCTCGACATCGCGGGTACGCCGGAAATGGGGGAGTTGGCGGTGTTTTCCGCTGCGGTGATCGGGGCCGGCATCGGATTCCTCTGGTACAACACCTATCCGGCGCAGGTGTTCATGGGCGACGTGGGCGCGCTGGCGCTCGGGGGCGGCCTCGGCATGCTGGCCATTCTCACCAAGAATGAGCTGCTCAGCGTGCTGGTGGGCGGCATCTTCGTGATCGAGAACGTGAGCGTGGTGACTCAGGTCATCTCTTTCAAGTTGTTCGGCAAACGTGTGTTTTTGATGGCTCCCATCCACCACCACTTCGAAAAGAAGGGTTGGGCCGAGCCCAAGATTATTGTCCGGTTCTGGATCATTTCGATATTGCTCGCGTTGATCGGCCTATCCTCGCTGAAACTCCGATGATCGAACTCGCGGGCAAGAACGTATACGTCGTCGGGCTCGGCCTGAGTGGCGTAGCGGCCGTGGAGCTCTGCGTCGCTCGGGGCGCGCGCGTGGTCGGTGTGGATCGCAAGCCGCGCGCTCAGCTCGGGGACGCGGCCCGGGCGCTCAGCGTGCCGGTGCAGACCGAGGACGAGGCGGCGGGCTCGCTCGGCCGCGCGGATCTGATCGTGGTCTCGCCCGGTGTCGACGGCTTCGCTGCCTTGCAGGCGGCCGAGGCGGCCGGCGTGCCTGTGATCGGCGAGATCGAGCTCGCCGCCCGCCTGCTGAGCGCGCCCCTGTGCGCCATCGGGGGCACGAACGGCAAGAGCACGACCACCGAGCTGGTCGCGGAGATGCTGAGGCGCGACGGACGGCGCGTGTTCTGCGGGGGCAACCTCGGAACCCCGCTGGCGGAAGCCGTGGGCGAGAGCTGGGATGCCCTGGTGGTGGAGGTGTCGAGCTTTCAGCTGGAGCGAGCACCGGAGTTCCGGCCGCGTGTCAGTGTGCTCCTGAACATCACCGACGATCACCTCGATCGTCACGGCAGCTTCGAGGCTTACGCGCACGCCAAGGGCAACGCCTTCGCCAACCAGCAGCCGGGCGACGTCGCCGTGGCGCCGTTCGGCGATGCGGTGGTGGAGCGCCAGGTGCGCCGCGGCCAGGCGCGTGTGCTGCGCTTTGGCAGCGACGGAGATTACGTGCTGCGCGACAACGCCGTGCTCGAGGCGAGCAGCGGTGAGACTTTCTCACTGCTCGGCACGCAGCTCCTGGCGCGCCACAACCAGCTCAATGCCGCGGCCTCCGTCGCGGCGGCTCGGGCCCTCGGGGCCTGCGCGGAGGCGGTGCGTTCCGGGCTCGCGGCGTACCGGCTGCTGCCGCACCGGCTGGCGTGGGTCCGGTCGGTGCAGGGCGTGAGCTTTTACGACGACTCCAAGGCCACCAACGTCGGCGCTGCGGTGGCCGCGATCGACAGCCTGCTGGAGCCGAAGCTGGTGCTGATCGCCGGTGGCAAGGGCAAGGACGGCTCCTACGAGCCGCTGGTGCAGGCGCTGGAACGGCGCGCTCGAGCGGTGGTCTTGATCGGTGAAGCCGCGCCGCTGATCGCCGGGGCCGTGCAGGGCAGGGTGGAAGCCGAGCAGGCGCCCAACCTCGACGTGGCCGTGGAGCGCGCCTACCGGCTCGCGCGTCCGGGCGATGCCGTGCTCCTGGCACCCGCGTGTGCCAGCTTCGACATGTTTCGCAGCTACGCCGATCGTGGCGAGCAGTTCGTGCAGGCCGTGGAGCGCCTCGCCGGCGCCGAGGAGCGAGCAGGAGGCGCGCGCACATGAGTCCGAGCAAGATGACGGCGTCTGGCGTGCCTTCGAGCCGGGGGAAGAATCGCCGCAAGGCGCAGGTGGAAGCACCGGCGAGCTCCGGGAATTTGCGCAAGGAGCCGGAGCGTCCCGAGCCAGCCAAGATCAAGGCCGCGGCCCCCGCGATCGCCACGCGCATGGGCCCGCTCGATCCGGTGCTCACGGCGCTGCCGATCGCGCTGCTCGGCTTCGGCGTGCTGATGGTGTTCAGCGCCAGCGCCATCGAGGCGAGCACGGTTTGGCACGACCCCTTCCACTTCCTGCGCCGCCAGGCGCTGTTCGCCATCCTCGGGCTGGCGGTGATGCTGGGCTTCGCCCGGCTCGACTACCACAAGCTGCGCCCGCTGACCTATCCGGCGCTCTTCACGGTGACCGGCCTGATGTTGCTCAGCGTGGTCGGCTTTGGCCACACCGGTGGCGGCGCCGCGCGCTGGCTGCGGCTCGGGCCCATTCACATCCAGCCCTCGGAGGCGGCCAAGCTGGCGCTGGTCCTGTGGCTCGGCTACTCGCTCGACAAGAAGCGGGACAAGGTCAAGAGCTTCTCGATCGGCTTCTTGCCGCACGTGGCCACGGCCGCCGCGCTGATGCTGCTGTGCTTGCAGCAACCCGATTTTGGCGGCGCCGTCGTGCTCCTGCTGCTCACCTTCATTCTGCTGTTCGTGGCCGGTGCCCGGGTCAGCTACCTGCTCGGGCTCTCGACCCTGGGCGTGGTGATGGCCGCGTGGCTGGTGCGCTTCAAGGCCTATCGCTGGGAGCGCATGCTGGCCTGGCTGCACATGGAGGACCATCGCCAGGACCTCGCGTATCAGCCGTTCCAGGCGATCATGGGCTTCGGCTCGGGTGAGTGGACGGGCATGGGGCTTGGCAAGGGTCTGCAGATCCTGTACCTGCCCAAGGCGCACACCGACTTCATCGCGGCCGTGATCGGCGAGGAGTTCGGTTTCATCGGCTTCGCGTGCCTGTGCGCCGCGTACCTGGTGATTGTGTTGCGCGGGGTGCGCGCGGCGCTGAACGCCGAGGATGAGTACGGCTCCTACGTCGCCTTCGGCATCTCCGCGCTGCTCGGCTTGCAGGCGCTGATCAACCTCAGCGTCGCCATGGCCATCTTGCCGACCAAGGGCCTCACCCTGCCGTTCATCAGCTACGGTGGCTCGTCCTTGATCGTGAGCTGCGCCGCGACCGGTATCCTGCTCAACATCTCTCGGCCGCGTTTGCCGCTGGGGGAGCCAGAAGCGTTGCCGGAGCAGGCGGAGAAGCGCAATGACCCCCTCGCCGAGGAGTCCTGGGCATGAGCGCAGCGCCCACGCTCTTCCTTGCCGGGGGTGGCACGGGCGGACACGTCTTTCCGCTCTTGGCCGTCGCCGAGCGCATGACCCAGGCCGTGCCGAACCTGCAGCTGGTCTTCATCGGTACCGAGCGCGGGCTCGAGACGCGGCTGGTGCCGGCCGCCGGCTACCGCCTGGAGCTGATGTCCGCGCTGCCCTTCCGTGGCGTCGGTCTGGCGGGCGCGTCGCGCAGCCTGGTGAGCGTCGCCAAGGCCTTGCCGCGCGCTCGCGAGCTGCTCAAGCGCTACCGGCCCCGCGCGGTGCTCTCGGTCGGTGGTTACGCGGCGGTGCCGATGGCGCTGGGGGCCAAGCTGGGGCGCATTCCGCTGGCGCTGATGGAGCCCAACGCGACCCCAGGCCTCGCGCAGCGCCTGGCGGGGCCGGGAGCGCAGCGCGTCTACACCGCGTTCGAAGAGACGAAGAAGTATTTCCCCAAGGGTGCGGTGCTGGAGACGGGCGTGGCGCTGCGCTCGGGTTTCGTGCCGCGTCCATATGGCTGGGCGGGCAAGGGTCAGCTGCTGCGCGTGCTGGTGATCGGCGGCAGCCAGGGCGCTCGCTCCTTGAACGAGCTGGTGGCGCCGGCGCTGAGCCGCGCCAAGGTCCCGCTCGCCATCGTGCATCAGGTGGGGCGCGGCAATCTGGCCGCCTTGCGCCAGCGTTATGCGGAGCTCAAGCGTCCCGGCGCGAGCGTGATCGAATTCATCGACGACATGGCATCGGCGATCGCCAACGCAGATCTGGTGATCTCGCGCGCGGGTGCGGGCGCCATCGCCGAGCTGTGCGCGATCGGGCGCCCCAGCATCCTGGTGCCGCTACCGATCAGCGGAGACCATCAGCTGCACAACGCCCAGGGCCTGGAGAAGGCGGGTGGCGCCCTCTGCCTGCCGTCCGCCAGCGCGACGCCCGAGACGCTCGCCGAACGCATCGCGGAGCTGGCCGCCGATCCCGAGCGCCTCGCGCGCATGGCCGAGAGCGCTCGCGGCTGGGGCCGCCCGGACGCCGCGGAACGGATCTGCCAGGACTTGCTCGCGCTCTCGGGGCTGGGCAAGGCCTCACCGTCTGCCGGGGAGCCACCCGCCGGAGAGCGACCTGTCGGAGAGCCACCGGCAGCAGAGCCCGCACCCGTCGAGTCCAAACCGCCGTCCGCGGCGGGGGTCCAATCTGAAGCCGCACCGGCGTCGCCGGCGGGAGGGGACGCCTGATGTTCCGCGGGCGCGTGCGCAAGATCCACTTCATCGGCGTGGGCGGCATCGGCATGAGCGGCCTGGCCGAGATCCTGCGCAGCATGGGCTTCGAGGTCTCGGGCTCCGACCTGAAGGAAGGCGACAACACCGGGCGCCTCAAGCGCCTCGGCGTCCAGATCCGCGTCGGGCACGACGCCGCGCACGTGCAAGGCGCGGACGTGGTCGTGTACTCGAGCGCGGTCGCCAA
>JAICTU010000530.1 GCA_025936205.1 Polyangiaceae bacterium
CATGATCGCTTCGTCCATCTTGTCGCCGGCTACCCGGACGCTCTGCGAGTAGACGATGCCGGCGAGCGAGAAGACCGCGACCTCGGTGGTGCCGCCGCCGATGTCGACGACCATGATGCCCGACGGCTCGGTGATGGGCAGACCGGCGCCGATGGCCGCGGCCATGGGCTCCTCGATCAGATACACCTCGCGCGCACCCGCGCTCTCGGCGCTCTCCTTGACCGCGCGCTTCTCCACTTCCGTGATGCCGAAGGGCACGCAGATGATGATGCGTGGCTTGACCAGCGTCTTGCGATTGTGCGCGCGCGCGATGAAGTAGCGCAGCATCGCCTCGGTGATTTCGAAGTCCGCGATCACTCCGTCGCGCAGCGGGCGGATGGCGCGGATGTTACCCGGCGTACGACCGAGCATCTCCTTCGCCTCGCGCCCGACCGCCAGCACGCGATTGTCACCGCGCGCGTCCTTCGTCACAGCGACCACTGAAGGCTCGCAGCTGACGATCCCCTTCCCCTTGACGTAGATGAGCGTG
The DNA here is from genome assembly GCA_025936205.1 of Polyangiaceae bacterium. The sequence goes on from JAICTU010000530.1 coordinate 530, forward strand.
TTCGCCGTGCCGAGGTCGATGGCGAGATCGTTCGAGAAGAGACCGTAGAGCCAATCGAAGATCATGGAGCTTCAGACCGCACCGGGAATTTCTCACACCTCGGCTGCAGGCAATGCCCGCCAGAGGCGCATGGAGCGGGGCGGGGCCGCTCCAACCACGGTACGACACGCGTTGTACCACGGCACACCTGCACCCGGCGCAATTTGCGGTCACCCCACTCTGTGGGGCACCTGCTCACTCGCGCAAAGTAGCAGGCTCACCCACAACGCCGCACTATGTTCTCCGCAGGGTTCTTCGCGGCAAGGTTCTTCGCCGCAAGGCTCTCCGCGGCAAGCGGCTCACTGCAACGACTATTTGTCGTCGTCCCAGTCGTCCATCATGCCGCGCGCGCGTGGTGCGCTGAAGCCTTCGTTCTCACGACGGGAGTGGCCTCGATCCGCGGCGCGCGCCTTCTTCTTCTTGGGAGCGGGCTCCTTCTTGCGCTTGTTCGGATCGCGCCGCTCGTCCCACGTCTGCCGCTCTACGGGCGGGGGACCACCACCCATGTCGTTGGAGAAGGAACGCATCGGCGGACCACCACCACCGCCCGGAGCCGGCGGAGGACGGCGGCTCCAGGTGCCGCTGCCGCCCGAAGCCATGCGCTCACCGCTACCGCCCGGTCGCTCACCGCGCGGACGCGCGACGTCCACCGTCAGCGGACGACCGCGCAGCAGGCGCTCGCGCAGCTTCGGCACCGCTTCGCGCGCGGCCGCGGCATCGCGCAGCGCCACGAATCCAAATCCTCGACGACGCCCGTCGGCGTCGACCGGCAGGTGCAGCTTCGCGATCGGGCCGACGCCTGCGTCTCTGAAGATCTCCGTCAGCTCGTCCTCTCGGACGTCGCTGGGCAAACTTGCGAGGAAGAGCGTGTTCTCGCGATCGTCGCGATCCCCACCGCCGCCGCCATCGGGACCACGCGGAGGACGCGAGGGCATGGGACCGGCGCCGGGCGTGCGATTGCCACGGAACGGCCGCACGGAAATGGGCCGACCTTCGTGCAATGAGCCATCGAGCTGGCTCCGCGCGCGTTCCGCCTCTTCTTCCGAGGCGAGTGTGATGAACCCAAAGCCGCGTCCCCTGCCTGTCTGGCGATCTCGGGGCACCGCGACTTCCGCGACGCTTGCCCCCGCAGCCTCAAACAGCTTCCGCAGCTCGGTTTCGTTGACGGTTTCGGACAAGCCCGCAACAAAGAGCTTGCGAGTATCTGGATCGGTCATGTCTCTAGGCGTGGGGGGGTTAGAGGCCGGCTAATTCGGTGCGGTGCTGACTTGATTCGACGAGCGCCAACGCCTAGCGCGAATAAAACAGAACAGTAGCCATCGGGCCGGCGCCGTCAAGCTACACTTTCGGCAGAGCGTTGCCAGTCGAGCCAATGGCGAACACTTGCAAGCTTTGCCGGAGCACTCGGCGAGCAGGCAGGCCATGCCGGCCATGCGCCCAGGGACTGTTTCGGTCGAGGAGTTGCCGGTCTGCGCGAGCGCGGAGTACGAAACTTCTCGGGTGGCGACGCGCGTTTCCGTGGTGGTCAATCCGCGTTCGGGTGCAGGTCGCACTCGTCGTACGCTGGCGCAGCTGGAGCGCGGGCTGCGACGGGTTGGCATCCCCTACGAGCTGCTCGAAACGCGTCAGCCCGGACACGCCTCGCAACTCGCGCGCGAGGCCTGCGCCAAAGGTTGCGACGTGCTGGCAGTGGTCGGCGGAGATGGCACGTTGAACGAGGTCGCTCAAGCGTACGTCGACGAAGACGGGGCGCCCGTCGCCGGCCCTCCCCTGGCTGTGATTCCGAGTGGCACCGGTGGCGACTTTGCGCGCTGCTGCGGCTTTGCCGGCAAGGACCTGGAGGCAGCCCTGGAGCGCCTCCATGCCCGTAAGCTGCGCGATCTCGACCTCGGCATCCTGCGCTTGAACGATGCCGCGGGGCAGCCGCTGTCGCGCGCCTTCATCAACATCGCGAGCGCCGGCATCTCGGGCGACGTGGACGAGCGCGTCGCGCGCGGCCCGAAGTGGTTGGGCGGCAAGCTCGCTTTCCTGCTCGCCACACTGGGGTCGTCGCTGCGCTACCGCAACGTCCCGGTCCAGATCTCGATCGATGGTCGTCCCTGGCATGAGGGGCCGGTCGTGGTGGTCACGATCGCCAATGGCCAGTTCTTCGGAGGCGGAATGCAGGTCGCACCCGGCGCAGACTGGGGGGACGGGCTGTTCGACGTCGTGGTCGTGGGCGACCTGACGCGGACGCAGTTCCTGACGCAGTTTCCGAAGGTCCAGACCGGCTCCCATCTGGAGCTCGAGGCGGTGCGCTGCGAGCGCGCGCACGACGTCACGGTGCGCGCGCTGGACGTCGAGCGGCCGATTCTCGTCGACGTGGACGGCGAGACTCCGGGCTATCTCCCGCTCGATGCACAGATTTTGCCGCGCGCCGTGCAACTCTGCGTCGATTGACCTGTCCGTCGACGCGCGGGTTCGAACCGCTCTTACCTTAGCCGGCGCGGTGGCCGTCACTCGCACTAGGGTCTTTCATCCTCCTACATACCCGGGCCGGACGCCGCACTCTCGGGGTGCGGGGTATCCCCGCAGAAGTTTTGGGGTTAAGCTGACGCATGTCCCTAAAGATCGATCAGGACTACGGACGGTTCCGAAACATCGTCCGCGGCAAGATTCGCGAAGGGCTCCGCAAGTACATCTCCCAGGGCGACATGATCGGTCGCAAGGGAAAAGACCTGGTCAGCATCCCGATCCCGCAGATCGACATTCCACGCTTCACCTTCGACGGCCGCCATGCGGGCGGCGTCGGGCAAGGTGAAGGCGAAGTCGGTGACTCCCTGGGCGGTAACCCGCAAGACGGTGAAGGCAGCGGCAAGGCCGGCAAGGGTGAAGGCCAGCACATGCTGGAGGTCGACATCACGCTCGACGAGCTCGCCGACATCCTCGGGCAGGAGCTGGAGCTGCCCGACATCAAGAACAAAGGGCAGAGCAAGATCCGCAGCAGCAAGGATCGCTACACGGGCATCCGGCGCACCGGGCCCGAGTCGCTGCGTCACTTCAAGCGCACCTACCGCGAGTCGCTGCGGCGCGCGATCGCCAGCGGCATGTACGACAAGAACGATCCGATGCTGATCCCCCAGCACGAGGACAAGCGCTATCGCTCCTGGCGGGAGACGACGGAGCCCGTCGCCAACGCGGTGATCATCTACATGATGGACGTGTCGGGCTCGATGGGCGACGAGCAGAAGGAGATCGTGCGCATCGAGAGCTTCTGGATCGATACCTGGCTGCGCCGCCAGTATCGCGGCCTGGAGAGCCGCTACATCATCCACGACGCCGTGGCACGCGAGGTCGACCGCGACACCTTCTTTCACACGCGCGAGTCCGGCGGCACCATGATCTCGAGCGCCTACCGCCTGGCGGCCAAGCTGATCGATCAGGAGTATCCGCCCGACCAGTGGAACATCTACCCCTTCCACTTCTCCGACGGCGACAACTGGTCGATGGACGACACGCTCAGCTGCATCGAGATCCTGCGCAAGCAGATCCTGCCGGAGGTCAACATGTTCGCGTACGGGCAGGTGGAGAGCCCGTACGGCTCCGGGCAATTCATCAAAGATCTGAGGGAACATTTGGGGGACGACCAACGCGTGGTGACGAGCGAGATCGAAGACAAGAACGCCATCGTCGCCAGCATCAAAGACTTCCTCGGGAAAGGTAACTGATGCACTCCCACTCCCGCACCTCCCTGCCCCCCTATCTACGCCAGGAACAGGAACGGGTCGAGGCCGCGGCCCGCGCCGCCGGGCTCGACTTCTTCCCGGTGATCTTCGAGATCCTCTCCTACGACCAGATCAACGAGATCGCCGCGTACGGTGGCTTTCCGAACCGCTACCCGCACTGGCGCTTCGGCATGGACTACGAGCGGCTCAGCAAGAGCAACGAGTACGGCCTGTCGAAGATCTATGAGCTGGTGATCAACAATAACCCGGCCATCGCCTATCTGCTCGAGGGCAACAGCCTGACCGATCAGAAGCTGGTGATGTGCCATGTGTACGGGCACGTCGACTTCTTCAAGAACAATTTTGCCTTCCGCTCCACCGATCTGAACGCCACGGGCAAGGTGATCAACCCGGTGCTGCAGGGCGAGCACTACAAGCCCAACCGCAAGTGGGTGGACCGCATCGCCAATCATGGCGCCACCGTGCGGCGCATCATCGATCGCCACGGGATCGACGAGGTCGAGAAGTTCATCGACCACTGCCTGTCGCTGGAAAATCTGGTCGACCCGTACGCCCCCTTCATGGTGCGCCACGACAGCACCAAGGAGGACGAGGAACCGGCTCCGGTCGAGGTCCCGCGCCTGCGCGCCAAGTCCTACATGGACAAGTTCATTAACCCGGAAGAGTACATCGAGCAGCAGCGGGCGAAGCTGGAGGCGTCGCAGAAGGACAAGCGCAACAAGTTCCCGCGCGAGCCGGTGCAGGAGGTGCTCGGTTTTCTCTTGAATCACGCCCCGCTGGAGCGCTGGGAGCGCGCGGTGCTGGCCATCATCCGCGACGAGGCCTACTACTTCTCGCCGCAGATCCAGACCAAGATCATGAACGAGGGCTGGGCCTCGTACTGGCACTCGAAGCTGATGACGGGCGGCGTGTGCAGCGCCTCGGAGATCGTCGACTACGCCGACAACAACGCGGCCGTGATGGCCACCTCCGCGGGGCAGCTCAACCCGTACAAGCTCGGCGTGGAGCTCTACCGCAACATCGAGGAGCGCTGGGACCGCGGGCAGTTCGGCCGCGACTACGAGCAATGCGAAGACCTGGATCGCAAGCGCAACTGGGACCTGCGGCTCGGCCTCGGCAAAGAGAAGCTGTTCGAGGTGCGTCGACTGTACAACGACGTCACCTTCATCGACGAGTTCCTCACCCCCGAGTTCGCGATGGAGCACAAGCTGTTCAGCTTCGAGTGGTCGAAGCGCCACGAGCAGTACGAGATCGCGACGCGCGAGTTCAAGAAGGTGAAGGAGAAGCTACTCACGCAGCTCACCAACCTGGGCAGCCCGTTCCTGTATGTGGACGACTCGAACTTCGAAAACCGCGGCGAGCTGCTGTTGACACACAAGCACCGCGGCGTGGATCTGCGCCACGACTACGCGCAGGCGGCCATGGCCTCGCTGGTGCGCATCTGGAAGCGCCCCGTGTGCCTGCGCACGGTCGTCGACGGCAAGCCCACCATGCTGCGCTTCGACGGCAAGGAGCAAACCAGCGTGCAGGAAGCCGCCGCCGAGTAGCCAGCGTGCCCGATCGGGACGGGGAAAGAGGGGTGGCACTTTGAGCGTCTCCAGGTGCCACCTCGCGATCACAACCGGGCTCTGCTGCCTGGCGGCTTGCGCGCCGAGCGCGCCGGCTGCGGCGCCCGCTGGCCCGGCGCCGAGCGCGATCATGCCGCCCAGCCCCGAGCAGCTGGCAGCC
>JAICTU010000562.1 GCA_025936205.1 Polyangiaceae bacterium
ATGCTGGGTTTGCCACCGACGTATCCCACCCCTGACTGGAGCGGCGCAGGTCCAGTGGAGAGGCGCGAGCGTGGGCCACCCTCCGCGCGACGTTGGATTGGGCTCCAGGTTGCGCCCGCTCTGCGCCGAAACTCACAAATCACAGTTCCAAGCCACCTGGGACGTTCGGTGTGTCGCCTCCGGATCTGCGCCCTGCATACCCGCTGCCCGCACTGCAACGGCGGCTGCGAAAGCTCGTCATCAAAACGACTAGCACCCCACCTGTTCTGGAATTCCTTCAGCGCAACTGCGGCGCGCGAGAATCCGCCTCACAGCGCCACCCTCCCTCGACCAGACGAGCGAGCGCATACTCGCGCTTTCATTCGGAAGGGACCGGCAACGCTCGAGCTCACGCTGTCGTGAGCAGCGAGTGGCACGCACGTGGCGTATCACGGTGACCGCTCACTACCGCAGCAGCAAAGCGGATCCCGGATGCTTTCTGCGCTCTTGCACGCAGTCCTTTAGCGCAACCATTGAGAGTTCCCAGCTTCCGCATGGACAACATCTCATGCGCTGACGCCGCCAGATCATTTGCAGCGGAGCCAGCTGTCGAGACGATGTCTGTCACGCCCTGCTCACGAAGATCCTACATGGCCGCGTTTTGCGAAGCTCGAGCACGATGCGCCAGTAAGCAGCCAAAATCACTGGTGCAACAGCAAGCTCAGATGAGACACGAGTCTCTTCACGATTTATTAACGAGCCCACCTGGATCGTGCCCGTATACTCCGATCAATTGCGAGAGAATCGTCGATCGAGCCACCGCCCGCTAGCGGGGGCGCCGGCGGTGGAACGACGACGGCCGCCCCGCTGCCGAGGCAGACCAGCGAAAGCGACGCCGGTTCACGCGAAATTATTCCGCCGGCCAGCGGCGGTAGCGGCGGCTCGCAGGCGGAAGACACGCTGATGCCGCCGGCGGAGTTCTGCGACGCGCCGGCCAAACTGCTGGTGCCTCACTGTGGTGGCGGCTCCTGTCACAGCAACAAGGATGTGCGGATGGGCGACTTCGCTATAAACACCACGCAAGCCTACAACTTCGTCGACAAGGTCTCGACGCGCCACGCCGACTGCGGGCGCATCATCGACTCGCGGGACTACAGCAAGAGTTTCATTCTGATCAAGCTGCGCGGCGAGCTGCTGAGCAACGTCAGCGAGGCGGTCGCGGAGAGCGATCCGGTCCATTGCGGCGGGCGCATGCCCATCGGATCCTTCGTGATCGAAGACGAGCTGATTGACTGCATGGCAAGCTGGTTGCAGCAATTCCAGGCGCCCCGCTAAACGGCACGGCGCCGAAGTGGCTGGAGTAGCGGGAGGCTCATCGACATTGCCTGCCCCGGCCCGCGTTGACATGGACCGCCCGGATGAAGCGAGAGGCAGCAGCTCAGCGCGTCTGGGACGAAATGGTGGCGGGGCATAAGGGGCTCGTGGCCGCGCTGGTCGGGCAGTGGGCACATGCTAGTGTCGTCGGGCGATGGGCGGCGCCGAGCCCCTCTGCTCGTCGGAGTATCCGCGCTGCGCGGATCCTGGCTCCGTTTGCTCTTTCGCGTTGTATGATGCAACATTGCCGGCATGTCAGCTGCCACGAACAGGTACCGCTTGCTCGAGCTTTTGTTGGCCGCAGCCTGCTTTTCGCTGAGCTGTTCAGACCCGAGTTGTGTGGATTTGGCCGATGATGCCTGGGCGGCCATCGAGAGCGTCAATGGCCAGCATCTGGATTGTTCCGTGGACTCTGATTGTGGATACGTGTCCATTCCGCAGGGATGCTGGCAATACCCGTCGTGTACGCCGTCCTTCCTGGGCAATCAGGTCGCGTTGAGTGCCGCACTGGCCAGTGCCGCGAGCGGCGCCGCGCGTGATCTTTGCAGGCGTTTCGAAGCTCGATCGTGTGACTACCCGGCTCCGAGCTGTCCCATTGATCCGCCGGGAACGATTCAGTGTATCCAGGGCAAGTGCGCGTCGGTCGTCGCCTCGAGCCCGTGACAGTGGGCACCTGCTAGTGTCGTCGGGCGGTGGGCGGCGCCGAGCCCCGCTGCTCTCAATCAAAGGTCGCAAATGCCGCTGCCGCTCGAGACCCACTCTCCGCCCGCGCATTGGATGGATGTAGGCGTCAATCGGCAGGTGGCGGGCGGGCCATAGCTGCATTCGACCCCCGAATCCGCACAACCTTCGCCAACGTTGGGCAGATGCATCGGGCAACGCCGGTCCTTCGGTGGCCCATAGCAAGTCCAGGGCGCCGTGATTCCGGGCTCGAAGGAGGAGCCGCCGCAGTAGCAGGTGAGACCGCTTGCGTAGCCACACGAAAGCCAACCACCCAACGGCAAGAAGCACTCACCCTCCGGGGGTTCCGCGGGACAATGTGGGTCCTGTGGCGGACACGCATACGGTGCCGAATAGATGCCCGGCACTGTCCACACGCCATCCGAGCATTGAAAATAGCGACGGCAGCTCGTGAAGTCAGAATCGCCGTACGTACAAAGGCTGGTGGTACGACGGGCGTCGCAAGCCTGACCCGCTGTTGGTTCGTCTTGCGGACATTTCAGGTCCGGCTCGTTCCCGGCGGTTGCGCCGCCACAAGACAGGGCGAACGCCATGCCCAGAGCGGGCCAGTACTTCAAGCCGAGCGCCGGTTCGTGCCCGCCCAGTCCACTTCGCAGAAGGGCTCGGCGGGCTTCGCGAACAGGTAGCCTTGCATGAGGTCGATGCCCATGGCGTGCAGGGTGTTGAACTCGCTCTCGGTCTCCACGCCTTCGGCGATCATGACGATGCCTTCGTCTTCGCAGAAGTCATGCATGTTGCGCGTCAGGCGGCCCGCTCGGCTGTCGGGGGTGATGCCGCGCACGATGCCCATGTCGAGTTTGACGAAGTCGGGCTCGAGCATCGCCAGGGAGCCCAGGCCCTGGTAGCCCGCGCCGAAGTCGTCGAGCGCGATGCGGAAGCCAACTTCGCGCAGTTTGCACAGCTGGGCTCGGGCGCTCGCGAAGTCGCTGATCTGTTCGGTCTCGGTGATCTCGAGCACGATGCGGTGGGCGGCGGCGTGGAGCACGGAGTTGGCGGCGAACAGGGCGTCGCCGTAGAGCTCCTGGGGCTGGACGTTGAGGAACAGCGAGGCGTCGGCGCGCAGCCGGTCCATGGGCTGCAAGGCGACTTCGCGCAGCAGGTTGCCGAACTCGATCAGGCGCCCCGCCTCGCCCGCCGCGGAGAGCAGCTCGCCGATGTCGCCGAAGGCAGGGTCCGTGGGGCGGCACAGAGCTTCATAGGCGAACGGCTGGCGTCCGCGAATGGAGACGATCGGTTGGTAGACGAAGCGCACGGCGCGCCGGCTCAGGCAGCCGCCGAGCGCGCGCACGCGGTGCAGGCCGGAGTCGACGCCGGTCTCGCTCGCTTCGTCGCGGTCGTAGCAGAGCTGGCAGTTGCCGCCGGCGGCCTTGGCGCGGCGGAGCGCGCTGCCCGCGGCGTCGATCAGGGCGCTCGGTTCGCTGTGGTCGGTCGGGTACTCGGCGAGGCCGACCGATGCGGTCAGCCCCAGGGTGTCCTTGGAGACGCGCGCCAGTGAGAGCGCGCCGCGCAAGCGTTCGACCACGCCCGCAGCCTGTTTGACCGGGGTCTCCGGCAAGAGCAGCGCGAAGGTGGCGCCGTTCAGGCGACACACCAGGTCCTGTTTGCGCGAGACGCCGGCGACCGACAGGTTGTCGGCGGGCAGTAGCAGGTCGGCGACCAGGCGCAGGACGCGATCGCCTTCGGCATGGCCCAGGCGTTCGTTGACTTCAGAGAAGCCGTCGAGCGCGATCAGCGCGAGCGAGAAGCGGTGCCTGTTGCGCGAGCGTTCGATCTCGCTGCGCAGCTGGGTCTGGAAGTGGGTGTGATTGAACAGGCCCGTGACGGTGTCTCGGGCCGCGAGGCGCTCGAGCTCGCGGCACTTCGCCACAAGGTTGGCGAGCAGGGAGCGATTGGCACGCTCCAGGTGCAGCTGCTTGGTCATGCGCTGGAAGCGCGCCTCGAGGTCGTCGAGGTCCAGCGGCTTGATGAAGTAGTCGGCGACGCCATGGCGCATCGCTTCGACCGCGGAGTGCAGGTTGGCGTAGCCAGTGATCAGCGCGACCTTGCAGTCGGCACCGGTCAGCGCGGCGCAGATCTGGAGGCCGGTGCCGTCAGGCAGGTTCTTGTCGACAAAGGCCAGGTCGAAGTCGACCAGGCGGCAGCGCTCCAGGCCCTCGGCGCAGGTGGAGAAGGTCTCCACGTGTGCGCCCATGTCCGCCAGCGCGACTTGCAAGAACTGTCGGATGACGGGTTCGTCATCCACCACGATGACCCTGATCGGAGTCCCGGACATGAACGCATCGAGCAGAACGGATTTCAGAGGAGTGGACTGAACCTATTCCGCGCGGGTCGTGCGTCGCTCGCTGGCTGGATCCGTTCATCGATGAAACAAATGCGTCGTCCGGTTTGCTACAGGGCCAGCTCAGGCAACCGTCCCTGATCCGGATGCGTCTGCGAACCAAATTCGTCGCGATGACGTTGGTGGCTACGGTGGTGCCGCTGGTGATGTCTGCCTCACGCAGCATTCGCCTGCACGAGCAGGCTCTGGATAGCGCACTCCTGGAGCTGCACCGCTCGGCCGCGTCGGTGGGGGCGCAGCTGGTCGATCAACACCTGTCGCGCGCCGAAGGCGCCCTGCGCGCCACCGTTCACGACACCATCGCCTGGCATGATCTGACGGAGCAGGAGCGCCAGGCCGCGCTGTGGCTCTTGTTCGGTCAGTTCGAGTCGAGCGGCATCGCCACGCTGACCGAGCGCGGGAACGTGGCGCAGCGTGCCTATCTGGCGCAGCCGAGCGACAGCCAGCCGGGCCACCCGGTGCTCAGCGAACGCGACGTGCAGGAGTTCGATCAGGTCGCACCGCCGACGGAGAGCGGCACCGCGGTGGGCGCGCCGCTGCGCACGGAGCGTGGCGCCGTGCTGTTGCCGTTGTCCGCGACCGAGGCAGCCGAGGACGGCCAGCCCGGCATGCAGGTCAGCGTGGGTTTGAGCCTGGAGTCGCTGTGCAGCGCGCTCGACAAGGCGCGACCGAGCTCCGGCACCGTCGTGCTGCTGGACGGCTGGAATCGCAAGGTCTGCGAAAATGGCCGCCCGGCGGCGCTCGAAGCCGCCGAACCTTCGCTGGTGAGCGTGCTCGGCAGCAGCTCCGTCAATGCCGGCCTGTATTCGCGAAACGCCGCGTCGGGTGTGGTCAAGGGTGCGTCCGCGAGCGCCGCCCACGGCTTCTGCGTCGCCGTCGAGCAGCCGCTCGAGATCAGCAACGCGGCCTCGGAGCGGCTGCGCTGGCAGGCGATTGGCTGGTTGCTGGTGGGTGTCGTGGCGGCTGCGGTGGGCGGCTGGGCGCTGGGACGAAGCATCCTGGTGCCGCTGGAGACGCTGACCAAGGCGGCGCGGCGCATCGGCCG
>JAICTU010000244.1 GCA_025936205.1 Polyangiaceae bacterium
AGCAAGAACGGCGTGGTGGGTGTGGGCTCGCTCGGCCCGTCCGGGGCGGCGCTCTCGGCGGCGCGGGCGCTCATCTGCTCGACGCTGGGCTCCTCCGCGCTCTCCTCCAGGGCCACGAGTGGATGGCCCCCGCCCTCGGCCGCGGACGCCGGCGGGCGGCTCGATTTGCGGCCGTTGCTGCGGCTGCGGTCGCGATTCTTGTTCGGCAGGCTCGGGAGCGAGAAGTCGGGATCGGTGCTCTCGGCGTCAGCCGAGGTATCGAGGGCCTCCACCGACGTGTCGGCGGCGGAGCGCGGCGGACCGAGAGCGCTGGAGAGCTCGGCGTCGATCGGCGCCGGGCGACCCGCGGCCGCGCGCTTGCGCTGCAGGATGATGCGCCCGAGCGCGCCGGCCACATCGGGGGCCAGCGCGATCACGTCACCGATCTCGCGCTCCAGGACGTCGCTCGTGCCGTTGTCGCCGTACAGGAGCAGCAGGCAGCGCCCGCGCAAGCCTACCGGCAGGATCAGCACGCGCGCGTCCAGCTGGCGCCGCAGATCTGCGGCCAGTGTGCGGTCGATGCCGTCGCGCCCGAGGCGTGTGATGCGCACGTTGCAGCTCTCCGCAGCTTCGGAGAGCGAGCTGGGCAAGTCGAGCGGCACGCCCACGGCCTGGATCGCCTGCTGATCCGCGCCGGGCCCCGCCGCGTTCAGGCCTTCCGCGATGGCGTTGTGAACCGCGAACAGCGCGCTGTATTCGAAGAACTGGCAGGCGAAGCTGAAGAACGCGCCCAGCACTTGATCGCGGTCGGTCGCGCGCGCCAGCTCCTCCCGCGCCATCGCCAGAGTGAACGGCCCGCGCCGCCTCGCGCGGGGGGCCGGCTTGGGAGCGATCGGGCGTGCTGCCGCAGACTCGGCGCTCTGCCATTCGCGCTCCCAGTCGCTGCGTGCTTCGACCGACGGCAGCGGCGCCGGGGGTTCGCTCGGCGGGCGAGGCAGCTCCGAGAGTTCGGTGTCGGCCCAGGCCGGCCCGGATGGCTCCGCCGGGACGCCGTCGACTCCGTCCAGGCGCGCGATGGCGTGCTGATCTTGCTCCGAGAGCGTGCCGCCGTAGCAGAGCGAGATCGCCTGCCGGATGCGCACCTCGAGCGCAACGCGCTCGAGCACCTGCACGCCCAGCGCGAAGCCGAGCTCTTCCTTCAACCCCGGCTCGAGTGGTCGCGCCACGGCCACCACCAGCTGCCCCGGCGCGCCCGAGAGCGGAAAGCAGCAGTAGCGCTCCGCGAGCTCTCGCGGCAGGAGTTGTTCTGGGTCGTCAGGTGTAGGCAAAAGGCCGACCTCTGCCGCGGGCAGGCCGTAACACTCGCTCAAGGCTTCACTGAGTGCCGCTTCGTCGGGGCTGGAGAACTGCAGCAAGCTGGTGGTCACGTCACCGCCATGCAGCTGGCTGCGGGCCATGGCCTCGGCAACGTCTCGCGGCGCAGCAACGCCGCGCTGTTCTAGCACTGCTTCGAGCCTGGCCATGGCGAGTGAGGGGGAAAAGACCAACTGCGCACGATCGTGGGAGGGGAGCTTACAACGGGCACGCGTCGAACGACAAACCGCCGGCCAGTCTCGGCCATCGGGTCAGGTCGATAAATGCCCGGCTCGAGCCGGAAAAACCGATCGACGGGGGGAATATCCCCCAGTTGCGCCTTGAGCGCAGCGGCCTTTCTGCCTTCGTGGCTCTTGCTCCGGCAGCTGCCCCGGACTGGAACTCGCGCGCGCCGCGCCGACGTCGCGCTGCCCGGTCCAGCGATCGCTCGCGGGCGCGGACGCTCGCGCGCGCGACCGAGTTCGATGTGACGTCCCGGAGTCACGCGAGGGAGAAGCGGCTTTCCGCAACACTCACGATGCGCTGTCACCGGGACGACTCTTTTCGCGCAAGCAACGATCTGGAGACTCCAGCTGTCGGAGGGCAATGGGGAAACGGCCCGGAGGCGACTGCGCGATATGAGGCGGCAGCGTCGCAGCGCGCGGGCATGAAGCGGGCTGGAGCATCCAGGAAGGACACCATTGACTACACGGAAAATCGCCGCGGGATCAGCGAACCTCGCGCGCGACATTGCGAGGTCTCCGGCGTCGAAGAAACCGTCCGAAACTCACCCACAAACTCCAACAGCGGCTCCTCCAGCCGCCTCGCGGAGAGCGCAACAACCGTCGAGCTTTGGTTCTTGACGGGTTGGTCGCGGCAACCGCATGATGCCGATCGTTTCGGGGGGCTCGGTGGTCGCCACGTCGTGGGGGCGGACAGACACCGGCGGCAAAAGTGCGCAGCCAGTGTCCAGCGCAGCCAGTGTCCAGCGCAGCCAGTGTCCAGCGCAGCCAGTGTTCAAGGCAGCCAGTGTCCAGCGCGGGGAGAGCCCGCAGCCGAATGCCTCTCGGACGACTTATCTCGTTCTCTCAGCGTCTGAGCCTTAGCTTCTCGTTGCCAATGCCGTTTGGAGGCAGCGGTCGGATCGGCCGCAACTTTCGGGGGTAACCCCGAGCACCTCGACACTCGTTTCTCCGGAACCGCCGTTCCCGCGCCGGCCATGGCTGCGTGGGAGTTCCGCCGTCAGCAGACGGCTCGAAAGGCGGTCCGCGAGCTGGAGCGTTGGGGTTGTGGCAGTGCCGAAGGCGATGGCAACGAGGCCGTGACGAAGGTCGAGGGCTCGGCGGTGGAGTCCCCCGCGAAGAGAAAAAGCGCCGGGGAAAAATTGCTGATCGCAGGCGAATGGAAGCAGAACGAGAAGTGTTGGATTGAGACTGGGTAGCGGCGTCGAGGCAGGTCGGACCATCAAGGTCGCGTTCCAAGGCAGAGATGGTGTGGGTCAGGCGCTGACCAATGCGCAGTGTGTGGGGAGACGGCAGCGAAGTGCGTTCATCAGGTAACAGCTCGGCAGAGTCGGGAAGCCGCGCCTGTCTCGTCATCGGCGAGTCCGGAGCGGACTGGTCCGCTGGCATTGCTGCGGCCCGGCGCTACAGCCCCAATCTAGCCCTCGTAACTCAGTGGGTCGGCGAAACTCCGCATCACTTCAGCCAGCGAGTGATGTCGCGGCTCGCCATGCGGCGTTCCTTCGCGAGCATCATCATGGTCTGCAATGAGCGCAACGACGAGAGTGCCACGGCCGCGCGCCAGGAGATCGTGCGCGCCACCGGCAACGCGATGAGCGACCTCGGAGATCGTGAGCTCACGCTCATTTGTTGTCCCACCCGCGGAGGCGGCATCCCACCTTGGGCGCCGCTGCTGGCCGAGCATTTGCCGCGCCAAGATCAGCCGCTGGGGCTCACGGTAGAACTGTCGCTCTAGGCTGCCTGTCGCTGGGCCGCCTGTCGCTGGGCCGCCTGTCGCTCTGGGCCGCCTGTCGCTCTGGGCAGCTTTCATAGGCGGCTGGTGGAGCGGTTCCGGATGGGGACAGCGTTTGGTTCTGGGCGGCGCGAGACCCCCGAACAAATGGTGCACGCGGTCGTTCATGAAGGCATATGGCATTTGAGTCTCGCGCTCCCCGAAGTCAGATGATGAGCGAGGCGCCGCGCCCGGGCGCCAGCGCCGCTGCTGCCACGCCCACGACCGGCGGCAGTGCCGGCAGCGGCGTGCGGCCGTCGACGCCGCCTGCTCGTCCCAGCCTCGAGCCCTCGTTGCGTTTTGCAGCGCAAACCAACGTGGGCAAGCAGCGCGACCACAACGAAGACAACTTCCTCGTCGACAAGAAGCTGCGGCTCTACGTCGTGTGCGACGGCATGGGCGGTCACGCCGCGGGCGAGGTCGCGAGCGCCGTCGCGGTGCGCACGCTGAGCGAAGAGATCCGCAAGTCGCAGGATTTGCTCGACGACTACGTCAAGGGCAGCACGGGCGGCAGCCGGGTCAGCAAGCGCGACATCACCAACATGCTGGGCTTCGCCGTGAACTGTGCGTCGCGCAAGATCCACGCGGAGGCCGCTCAGGACGAGAAGAAGCGCGGCATGGGCACCACGCTGGTGGCCGTGCTCTTCCTGGGCAACCAGGCCTTCATCATCCACGTCGGCGACAGCCGCATCTACCTGATGCGCAACGGCACCCTGGAGCAGCTGACCGAAGACCACAACGTCTACAACGAGTTCATCAAGAAGAAGAAGATCGATCTCGGCAGCGCCGCCAAGCTGGCGCCCAAGCAAGCGATCACGCGCGCGGTCGGCGTGTACGAGCACTGTGAGCCCGAGACGCTCGTGATCGACGTCGCCGCCGGCGATCGCTTCCTGCTCTGCACGGACGGCCTCTCCGGCTACTTCGACGCCCCGGAGGGCTCGCCCGAGGAGCTGGCGCAAAAGCTCGGCGCACCCGACCCGGACTCGGTCGTGGTCGATCTTGTGGACACGGCCAACAACCGCGGCGGCAAGGACAACATCACCGCCGTGCTGGTCGCGCTGGAGGCGATGGAGGCCGACGACGAGGAGCGCCTGAGCCAGCTCGAGACGCAGAAGTCGGTGCTGGCCAGCACGCCGCTGTTCAGCGCGCTCAACGCGCGCGAGCTGCGCCAGGTGCTGCAGGTGACGGAGGTCGAGCAGTACACCGATCGCCAGGTGATCGTGCGCGAGGGCGAGCAGGGCGAGCAGCTCTACATCGTGCTCAGCGGACAAGTCGAGGTGATGCGGTCCGGCGCGCCCGTGGCGCGGCTCGATCCGGGCGAGCACTTCGGCGAGATGGCGCTGATCCGCAATCAGCCCCGCTCCGCCTCGGCGCGCGCGCTGGGCGCCACGCAGCTGATGGTGATCCATCGCAAGGACTTCTTCGAGATCCTGCGCACCGAGCACCGCCTGGCCGTCAAGCTGCTGTGGCAGTTCACGGGTGTGCTGGCCAATCGCCTCGCCGAGACCACGCGCAATCTCGGCATCGCGCGCGAGGAGCTGGTCGGTGAGGACATCACCTGCGAGATCTTCGGCACCGACGAGGACGAGGGTATCACCGCCGAGTTGCCGTGAAGGGCGAGCCGCGGCGCTGGAGCTCTGCGCTCGCCGTACTGGGGGGCGCGCTGCTATCATGCAGCGGCGAGCCCGCTGGAGCCGGGGCAGCGGGGGCAGCGGGAGGCGGAGCGGCAGCCGCGCCGCCCGCAGTCGCCGTCCCGGAGGCTCCGCCCAAGCTGCCCGCGCCGTTGCCGGCGGCCCCGGTGCCTGCGGGGCCGCTCGGCTGCCGGGTGGTGTCCACCACCGGCAGCGCCGCGCGCGACTCGGGCGCGGCCGTGCGCGTCGGGGATCGTTTCGTGGGCTCGGACTGGTTGGAGCTCGGCAAAGGCTCGAGCCTGCACCTCAAGCACGGCTCCTCCGGGCGCGAGTGGACGGTGAGCGGTCCGGCGCGCGTGCTGCCCTGCCTCGACGGGCAGGAAGAGCTGATCGTCGCCGAGGGCAAGCTGCTCACCGAGGCCGGCGCGGGCGTGCGCCCCGGCGCACAGGTGTTGATCGGCACGCCCTTCGGTAGCCTGCGCTACGCCGACGCGAGCGCCGATCTCGACGTGTCGAGCGACGCGCTGAAGTTGCGCGTGAGCTCGGGCGATACCTGGCTCAGCGCCGCCAGCAGCAAAGACGGGAGCAAGCCCGGCAGCGATACGCACACGCTCGGCTCGCAGTCGGCGCAGCGCGGGAAGCGCGACCGGCTGGCGGCGGCCGCCGCGGTCGCCGCCTGCCAGAAGGCGGCGCAGCGATCGGAGCAGCTCGCGAAATCGCTGCGCGCGCCGGTGGCGAGCGGGTTCGGCAAGCTCGCCGCGGAGCACGTGCGCGCACGCGAGCTCGCGCACGCGAGCTGCGCGAGCGCGACGGCGGCCGTGTTGCAGCAGCAGAGCGGCGCCGAGCGCAGCGCGCGGCTGGCGGAGCTCGCGGGCTACCGCGAGCTCTGGCAGCGAGTGCCGCCCGCCGGCGGCTGAGCCGTCGGGCAAGTGGGCACATTCTGGCGTCGTCCTGCGCTGGGCAGCGGCGAGCCCCTCTGGCGACGACGCTATTTCCCGCTCAATCGGGCGTGAAGCCGGCGTTCGGCCTCCAGCGCCCACGTGCGCTCTTCGGGGGTGGCTTTCAGGTGGGTGAGCGCGTCGTCGACGCGGCTGGGCGGGAAGGCGCAGATCCTGACGCCGACCCAGTGCAGGGCCGTGACCGCAGCGCGGGCCACCGTGCTGTCGGCGATCACCGCCAGGTCGTGAGCGAATTGCTTGGTGAGCGCCGCGGAGCGCTTGCGCTGCAAGGCGTTCGGCGCCGGGCCGTTTTTGCCGACGAAGATGATGATGCGCAGGTAGCGCCGCTCGAGTCCGACGCTCCTCATCGCGTCGAGGTAGTCGTCCCACTCCCGCTCGTCGGGCTCGCGGGGGGTGCCCACGTACACCACCAGCGAGCCCATCACCTCGTATGCGAGCGTCAGCGGTCGCATGAGCCCAGGATACCCCGACCGGGTGCGTCCCGCGAGCCGCTCGAGCCCAGGGTGGGGTTTGCGCCGCACAAACCGGGTGCCGGTGTGGCAGGGAAGTCGTATAGCGTGTCCGTGGTGCGCGGCTTCGCCGGAGTTTATCGCCATCTTCAGCGGAATCTTCACCATGCCCTGGCGCTGGTGTTGATGAGCATCGCGCATGCCAGCGCCGCCCTGGAGCCGCGCAGCCTGACCGAACCCGGTGTGCTGCAACAGCCGGCGCAGGTGACGAACGTGGTGGATGCCTTCGACGAGGGCAGCGGAGTCGATCTGCATTTCAGTCTCGGCTACCAGCACACCTGGAAGCGCGCGGGCATCTCGCGCGAGGCGCGCTCGTCGCTGTTTGGCTCGGGGCTGGGAGCGCTGGGCGCGGACACGCTCGCGGCGAGCGGTGCAGCGCGCTTTCACGTCGCTGATTTTTCGGAGACCATCAACCGCTTGAACGTGCGCGCGGACCTGGGTTTGTATCACGATCTGGCGTTGATCGTGCGTTTGCCGGTGATCCTGTCGCGAAGCTCCACGCTCTCCGGCTCCGAGCTGCCGGGTGCTGCACTCGACGGTGCGCCGGGGGAGCCGCTCTTCAGCGTGCCCTTCAGCTCGCCGAACCGCAGCGGAGTGGAGTTTCTGGGCGTGGGTGTGGACTGGGGCATCCTCAATCAGTTCCGGGATTCCGCCCAGCCCACGCTGACGGTGGGCGCCGAGGGGCGGTTCTCCATCTCGGAGGCCATGCATGCGTGCGGCGAGAGCCGCGCCCCGAGCGACGGCGATGCCGGCGAAGTGCGCTGCGCGGACCCGTCCGACGTGAACCGCGACGGCACGAGCGGTCAGTTTCCGGTGGAGCTGGCGCCCGGGCGCATCGAGCCGCTGGAGGGCAATTTCCCGGCGGCTTCGCGCAAGGCAGGCGTGAGCCGCGGCACCACCGGGCTGGAGTTGCACGGGACCATCTCGCGGCGCTTCGCGCAGATCGAGCCGTACCTGGGGCTGGCTGTGCTGGTGGAGCTGCCGAAGGACGACAGCGACTTTGGCCCGGGCCGCTGGTGGAAAGAGGGCATTGGCACGCGCGCGGGGGTGAGCCTGGGCGCGGAGTTCATGCCCTGGGAGGTGGTGGAGCAGTTTCAGCGCTTGAGCGTGGATCTGCGCTTCACCGGGACGTACAGCGCCGCGGGGCGCGACTACTCCGAGTTGTTCGACGCGCTGGGCTCGAGCCGCGCGCCCTCGTTCCGGCGCCCGAGCTATGCCCGTTATCTGGCGAGCGCGGATGGGGCAGCCGTCCCCAGCGTGATCGATCCCGACTCGGAGCGCGTGTACCCGACGGGCATCACCAACGTGCAGGCGTACGGCGCCTACGCGCTGCGTCTGCTCGCTCGCTGGCAAGCGGGGCGCTACGTGCACTTCGACGTGGGCGGAGGCCTGGCGTTGACGCAGCGGCATGTGATCACCATGGGCTCGCCGTGCGACGCATCGCGTTCGGTGGCGGTCGAAGGTTCCGGGCCGTGCGTGACCCGAGAGCCCGAGCCGCGCTCGCTGGGCGCGCCGGACCCCAGTTACCGTCCAGAGATCGAGCAGCCGGGTCGCCGTTTCATCGTAGATACGGCCAGCACCATCGATGCCTGGCTGGGCGCGACGGTCATGTTCTGATTTGGTGACGCGCTGGCCCGTGGCCACTACTCTCGGCAGCCATGAGATCGGCGCTCGGAAAACGTGGCGGGTTGCGGCTCGGGGTGTGCTGCCTCGTGTCCTGCTGGGCCGTCCCGGCGCTGGCGGGCCCGCGCGATGTGCGGCTGCTGCCGCCGCTGCTCGCGGCCGCGCAGGAGGCGCCCCCGCAAGTGCAGGGCGGGCCGCCGCGGGCCGGTGCTCTGCAGCTCGCGCCGTCGCCCGTGCCGCCGAATCTCGAACCCATCGCGCGCCGCCTGGAGGCGGCGCTGCACGATGCGCTGCTCGACTACGGGCTGAGCCCGCTGGCAGCGTTGCCGGACCCCGCCGCGCGCGACGAGGAGGGGCTGGTGGCACTGGCGCGCGACTGCTGGGTCGTCTCCCCCGAGATCGCTGCACAGGGCAATGACGTGCGCGTGCGGCTGAGCGTGGTGCCGCAGGGATCGTCGATCGTACTGGTGCGGGCGCAGAGCGTCGACCCCGCGCGCATCGAGGTGCGCAGCCTGGGCATGTTGCGCGAGCTGCTGGAACAGCCCGCATCATTGCCGCGCGAGGCCCCGTCCGCGAGCGAGCGGGAAGTGGACGCTGCGCTCAGCCTGCCGGTGCAGCCCGCGCGCTCGACCGGGCGCGTGGTACTGGCCCTGAACTCGGCGGCGCTCGGCGGTTACATCGGCTATTCGCTGCAGCGCGCCTCGGGCTCGAACGACGCGCGGCTCACGTATCCGCTGGCGGCGCTGGGGGCGGGCATCGGTGTCGGCGCGGCCATGGTCGTCGCGGACGAGTGGGACATCACGCTGGCGCGTGCCTGGTTTCTGGGTGCGGCCATGCTCTGGCCGCCGGTCGGCATCTCGCTGGCGAGCACGCGCAAGGGACCGGATCGGCATCTGCAGAGCGTGATCGGCGCGGTGGGTGGCCTGACGCTGGCGACGGTGGGGCTCGCCTTCGGCGATGTCGATGACGGCGGCGCCGCCTTCACGCACTCGGGCGCGGTGTTCGGTTTGTTGCTCGGCGGTCTGGGCGAGATGATCGTGCTCGGCGACGCGCAGGCCAAGCCCACGCGCGGCCTCGGCTACGGCGTCCTCGCGGGCGTGACGCTGGCGGGGGCGCTCGCGACGCAGATCCATACGCCTTCGCCGACCGACATGCTGTCGATCGATCTGAGCGCGTTGCTCGGCGGTCTCGCGGGCGCGGCGCTCGGCACTCCGCTCCTGGTCAGCCAGGACCCGAGCGAGCGGCGCGACCGCGTCTGGCTCACCGGAGTGGCCGTGGGCACCGTCGCAGGCGGCATCGTCGGCTACTACATCACGCGCCGCGACGACGCTCCGGCACAGCCCGGCACAGCGAGCGACGCACCCAGCGTGCGCTTCGCGCTGGGCAGCCCCGCGGCGCCACTCGGCTTCGCGATCGCGGGGGAGTGGTGACGGCGCGCGATCCGCGCGAGCCGCTGCAGGTCTACGAGGTGCCGGCGCAGGCCGCGGGCGAGCGGCTCGACAAGTTCCTGGTGCAACAGCAGCCGGAGCTCGGGCGCCAGGGTGCGCGCTGGCTCAGCGAGCAGGGCCTGGTGCGCGTCGACGGCGCGCGCGCGGTGAAGTCGCGGCGCCTGCGCGCGGGCGAACGCGTGGAACTGTTCGGCGAGTTTGGCGGCGCGCCTCCGCCCGAGCCGGACGCGGCGCTCGTGATCGCGCTGGAGCGCCCGGATCTGGTCGTGGTCGACAAGCCCGCGGGGCAGCCCAGCGCGCCGCTCGCGCCGGACGAACGCGGCAGCGTGGCGGGCGCGCTGCTCGGCCGCTATCCGGAGATGCGCGGCATCGGTTACCGCGCGCGCGAGCCCGGCCTGTTGCACCGGCTGGACACGCGCACCTCCGGGCTCCTGCTCGCGGCGCGCACCCCGGCGGCCTTCGACGTGCTGCGCGCCGCGCTCGGCGCCGAGCAGCTGCACAAGCGCTACCTCGCGATCGTGCCGAACGCCGTGCCCGACAGCGCGCTCTTCGCACAACCCCTGGCGCCGGATCCAGGGGGCTCGGGCCGTGTCGTCCTCGCGGCCCACCAGGATATGCCCGGTGCGCGCCCGTGCCGTTCGGCGCTGCGCACCCTGGAACGGCGCGGGCCGTGGGCACTGGTCGAGATCAACGCGTCGCGCGCCTACCGGCATCAAGTGCGCGTGCACCTGGCGGCCGCGGGCTGGCCGATCGCGGGCGACCTCGAGTATGGCGGCAGCCCGCTGCTCGAAGGCCGCCACGCGCTGCACGCCAGTCAGTTGAGCTTCGACGGCAGCGCGCAGGTGGCGGCGTTCAGCGTGCACAGCGCGCTGCCGGCGGAGTTGCGGGAGTTCTGGGAGAAAGAGCTCGACGTCAGCGCGTAGCGTCGCTCCGGTTCACGGACAGGGGTGCGATTGCAGGTGGCAGGCGGGGTCGCAGAGGTGGCAGCTATCCACGGGCAGCGCCACGTCGCACTCTTCGCCCGCGTCGATCACGCCGTTGCCGCACGTCAGCTCGCAGCTGCTGGAGTCGAAGTGACAGATGCCGGGCATGCAGTGCAGGCTGCCGGAGGTGCCCGGCATGTACGCGCCACAGGTCATGCCGTTCAGATCCGCGCCGTCGCACTGCTCGCCCTCGTCGATCACGCCGTTGCCGCACGCCGGCTCGCACAGCAGGGAGTCGTAACGACAGATCACGGGGTCGCACTGGAGGTCACCCACCGTTCCGGGCATCCTCGTGCTGCACGTCATGCCGTTCAGATCCGCGCCGTCGCAGTCCTCGCCAGGGTCGATGACACCGTTGCCGCACGTGGGCTGACAGGCGCTGGTGTCGAAGCGACAGACACTGGCATCGCAGCTCAGGGCGCCGGAGGTCTCGTGCTCGAGCATGTCACAGGTCATGCCGTGAAGATCCGCGCCGTCGCAGTCCTCGCCCGGCTCGACGATGCCGTTGCCGCACTCCGCGTCGGGCTTGTAGGGGTCGCCGCCGCCCGCGCCCGCGCCGCCCGCGCCGCCGTATCCGCCCGGGTCGGGCTTTCCAGCGTATCCGCCGCCGCCGGGATCGCCGGCGCCGCCGTATCCGCCGGTGCCGGGACCGGCGCCGCCGTATCCACCGGTGCTGCCATCGGGCCGCACCGCGACGCCTACACCCGAGCCAAAGCTCTGCCAGCCATTCCAGGTGATTTCCTTGGTGCGGACTGCCGTGTCAGACCCAGTCTCGAAGTACTCCACCTTGGCGCTGCCGGAGCCCATGAAGCCGAACGACTCCAAATCTCCATGGCCGGTGTGCTTCGATGTGAACTCCTGGACCCCTTTTTCCCAATCGTAGGGCGTGATGTCCCAGTCGAGCGAGATCGAGTTCGCTCCGAACCACCAGATGCTGCTGGGGTTCATGGGATCATTGGACGAGTGGTTCGTGATCCGGATCTTGACCGCCGTGGTGTCCGGCAAGTCGACGGCAAAGCCCAGCGCCGGGAACGAGGGGCTGTAGTCGAAGCGCGCCATCCCGGGATCGAGCAGGTTCGGTCGCCCTTTGCCGATCGGGTAGACGATGCCGCCCCCGGTGTAGACGTAGGGCGCCTGGTCAGCAAACTGCTTCACCTGGCTGGTCAGATCGGGCACCGCCGCATCCACACCCAGCGTCTCGAAGCGCTTGGACAGGTTGTCCCGCGCGTTCGCCAGGTCCACCGTGGTCGCGCCGGCCATCAGCGCAGAGCCGTTGTCGGGGTCATCCAGCGTGCCATCGTTGCGCAGATCGCTCTGAATGTTGGAGAGCAGCTCCGACAGCTCCGCCACGGTGCGCGTGCCTTGCAGCATCACGGAGATGGCGAACAGGGCCGCGTTGGCATCGCCCGCCTTGGAGATGTCGAGGTCCTCGGCCGATCCGATCGCGCCCGGGTCGAGCTGGAACATCTCGAGCACCTCGCGGTGTGCGCGTTCCTTCGCGGCAGCGAAGCCGACGCCCTCGTCCGCGACCAGGTGCTCGATGCGCGCCGCCTCCAGGTGGCCGAGCAGGTTGATGTTGCCCGTGGAGCGCTGTGAGAGATCCACGTAGCTGAAGATCGAGAGCGGGCTCGAGGAGAGCTGGCCGCGCACCTCGTCGAAGTAGAAGCCGTTGACCTCAACGCGCGCATACGGCGTGCTGAGCTGTACGCCGCGCACGGAGTAGGCGCCGCCGTCGTCGCTCATGGTGGTGCTGAAGGTACGCCCCGTCTGCACCAGACTGGCGTCGAGCTCGGAGATGGAGATCTGAGTGCCGTTGCTGAACGGACCTTTTTGAGCGCTGCCGCTCACGTCCGTCTTGACCGGCGCCCCCGCTGCCGGCCCGCTCGCGGTGGGTGCACCACAAGCAGTCAAAGCCCAAACCACACCCAACGCCCGCCCGTACCCGTACGCTCTTCTCATCCCACCGAATTCCTGCTGGAGGTTTTCACCCGGAACGGCGGGGTGAGAGTCAGCGCGAGGAAGTGCTCCGCAACGGTTTTCACCCCTCGAGGTGCCTGTCTGCACCTGCAGACACCCGCTGTGAAGCGGTCAGGGGCGCCCGCTCGAGCTCGAGACGTCGCTGCGCGAAGCGTCGCCGTCCAGCTCCAGGTGGCTCGCTTTGAGGAACTGCGCCCGTTCCGTCGGGTCCCCGATCTGTCCCGCGATGGCCTCGATCCCGCGAACGGCGCGCTCGAACGCGGCGCGCGCGGCGTCGGGCTGGTTGCGCAGTTGCGCGACGCGCCCGAGGCTGGCCTCCAGCTTCCAGGCGATCAGCGGGATCGGGAATTCGACCAGCCCTGCGAGAGCCTGCTCGAGCAGGCTGGAGGCCGCCTCCAGCTCGCCCCGCTCGACCGCGACTTCGGCCAAAATGCGGCGGATCAGCGCCTGTAGTTTGACGGAGCCGTAGTGTAAGGCGAGCTCGAGCGCGCCGAGAGCCTGCTCGTGTGCCGTGCCGAGCTCGCCAGCGCACAGCGCCCGCTGGGCGCGATAGGCCGAGAGCCGCAAGCGTTGGGCCCAGTGCCACCAGGGGACGCGCGTGGTCCAGAGCTCCGCCAGCCCGTAGGCGGTCTCCGCGACCGGGCTGGGCGCGCGCCGCTGCTCGCGCCGGGCACACAGCACGACGTTGACCTCCGCCTCGAACAGTGGATACAGCGTGCCAAGGATGCCGCGTGAAGCCGGGCTGTTGGCGTCGGCGGGCAGCTCCAGCG
>JAICTU010000374.1 GCA_025936205.1 Polyangiaceae bacterium
CCAGTGAGCCCGCAGCGGTTGCGAGCAAACTCCACCACCGCCAGCTGCATGCCGAGACAGATGCCGAAATACGGAATCTGGTTCTCGCGCGCGTAGCGGATCGCCTGGATCTTGCCCTCGGAGCCGCGCTCGCCGAAGCCACCGGGCACCAGCAAACCGTCGAGCCCGCGCAAGCGGCTCGCCAGGCCCGCCTTGTCCATCCCGGGACGCTCCAGATCCTCGGCGTCGATATACTCCAGGTCGACGCGGATCGAGCGCGCCATGCCGCCGTGGATCAGCGCCTCGTGCAGCGACTTGTAACTGTCCTTCAGGTGCACGTACTTGCCGACGATGCCGATGCGCACCTGACCCTTCGGGTTGGTGAACTGATCGACGATCCGGCGCCAGCGCCCCAGCTCGGGCGGGCGCGACCAGATGTTGAGCCGATCGGCGAGTTGATCGTCGAGCCCCTGCTCGTGCAGGCGCACCGGCAACTCATAGATGCAGCTCACGTCCTCCGCCGAGATCACGCTGCGCACCGGCACGTTCGAGAAGAGCGCGATCTTGCCCTTCAGATCCTGGCTGATCGGGCGATCGCTCCGGCACAAGAGCACGTCCGGCTGAATGCCGATCTCGCGCATGTCGCGCACCGAGTGCTGCGTCGGCTTGGTCTTGAGCTCACCCGCGGTGGAGATGTGAGGCACCAGCGTCACGTGCACGCTGACCGCGTTCTCCGGGCCCTCTTCGACCTTGAGCTGGCGCAGCGCCTCCAGGAACGGCAGCGACTCGATGTCACCCACCGTGCCGCCCACCTCGATGATCGCCACGTCGACGCCCTCGGCAGCGCGATGGATGTTGCGCTTGATCTCGTCGGTGATGTGCGGAATGACCTGCACCGTCGCGCCCAGGTACTCTCCGCGCCGCTCCTTCTGAATCACGGAAGCGTACACGCGGCCTGCCGTGACGTTGGCATTGCGCGTGAGCCGCACCGAAGTGAAGCGCTCGTAGTGGCCGAGGTCGAGATCTGTCTCCGCGCCATCATCGGTGACGAAGACCTCACCGTGCTGGTACGGGGACATCGTGCCTGGATCGACGTTGATATACGGATCCAGCTTCATGTGCGTGATCTTCAGACCACGCGCCTCCATCAGCGCGCCGATGGATGCTGATGCGAGTCCCTTGCCGATCGAGGAGACTACGCCGCCGGTGACGAGGACGAACTTCGTTCGCCGGTTCACTGTTCCATCTCCATGATGGGACAGCAGCATATAACGGGAACGCGCCGCTTGCACGCACTAGTTGCCTTCCAGCGAAATATCTGCAGCAATTTCGACCTTTGTAGGGTTGAAGGTGAAGTCGGTTCTGCGCGCGTGATGGCGCTACCTGGGACGTTCAGAGCTGCAACGCTCTGGCAAGCCGCGCGCTGCACCACGGATTCGGCGTGCGGGCGCTCCCGCACGAATTTCAGAAATGAGCAGCGCTAGAACTGCCCGACGACTTGCAGCGCAGCCCCGTCGGGCAATACCACCGGCACCGCCGCCCAGCTCTGCCAGGAACGCAGTGGACTCCGACGTTGCTGCAGAGTCTGCGGCCGTTCGCCGCGCGGCGCATCACCCTGCGGGGGTGCCACCGGCGAATTACCGCCCGCGTTCCCGGTATCCAGGAACAAGCCTTCCAGGATGGCAAGCAGGCCACCTGCTTGCCCGATCCCGCTCAGCACCGCCAGCGTGGTGCGCAGCACCACGATTCCGTCGCTGCAGGTGGCTTTCGTTTCCTTCGAGCTACAGCCGACGTCACCGAGCGCCATCCACGGACCCGCGACGGGAATGCGCAGATCGCGAGCGTTCTTCGCATCGGGCCAGAGATACGAGGTTCCGACGCCGGCTCCGTACCAGCCCACGGTCAGTGCTGCGCCTGTAATCAGCACGCGAGCCCGCGTGCCATCCGGCGGCTGCTCGGTGGGGTGATATCTCACCTCATCGATCGTCGGTTCATCGGCGCGCGCCGTCCGCGCGCCAGTCGAGATGACACCGAACGCGAGCGCGATCAGAGCACCCAGCGCGTAGCGATGGCACGGCACGCGGTTCGCTGGGCTCCTCATATCGGCGGTTTCGTGTAGTCTGCCCGGGTGCCTCAGGGCAAGGTCTACCCGCTCGCGCTCGCGGCCAGCATGCTCTTGGCGGCGCAGGCTCGCGCGCAAAACGCCGGTGCCACAGGTTCTGCCTCAGGTCCTGGCGCACGTTCTGCCGCGCAGGCGCGCGTCTCAGAGGCGCCGGCCCGTGATTCTTCTGCGCTGCGGGCCGCAGCGGCGCCTGCAGAACCCGCACGCGGCCGCGTCGTCGAAGCGCTGCAGGGCCTGGCAGACTGGGTGCGCGGCCGGGGCGGAACACTGAGCGCCCGTGTCGTCGATTCCGACAGCGGCTTCGTCTGGGCCGAGTTCGGCGCGCAGAGCGCGCTGAACCCGGCCTCGAACATGAAGGTCATCACGACCGCCGTGGCGCTCGAACGGCTGGGCGCGGAGTACCGCTTCAGCACGGGCCTCTACGGCAAGCAAGAGGGCGATCGCGTCGACACGCTCGTGCTGCGCGGTCAGGGCGATCCCTCGCTCGACACCGAAGATCTGTGGGAGCTCGTCCGCGCGCTGCGCAGCCTGGGCGTGAACGAGGTCGGGCAGATCCTGGTCGACCAGAGCCGTTTCGACGATCAGTTCGTGCCGCCCGCCTTCGAGCAACAGCCGGACGAGTGGGCGTCATTTCGCGCGCCGGTGAGCGCGGTCGCGCTGGAGCGCAACGCCGTCACGCTCAACGTGCTGCCCGGCGAAGCAGGCCAACCCGCGCGCGCGTGGTTCGAGCCGCCCGGCATCGTCAGCATCGAAGGCGCCGTGGAGACGCGGCGCGCGGGCGCCGGTGAAGGCGTGCAGCTCTCGCTGCAGACGCGCGGCACGGAGCTCGTCGCCCAGCTCGGTGGCTACGCGGCGAAGGGCATGGGCCGCCTGCGCTACGAGCGCCGCCTCGCTGATCCGCGGCGCGCCCCCGGGCTCGCGCTGCGCGCGCTCGTGATCGCGAACGGCATCCAGGTGTCCGGCGCGGTCGGGCTCGGCGGCAAGTCCGACGAGCCGCGGCTCGCCTTCCACCAGTCGGACACGCTCGGCCACCTGGTGAGCGAGCTCGGCAAGAACAGCGACAACTTCTACGCCGAGATGCTGTTCAAGGTGCTGGGCGCAGACGCCACGGGCGGCCCTGCCCGCAGCGAGGACGGCGCGCGCGTCGTGCAACAATGGCTCTCCCAGCATGGCTTGCTGGGCGGCGACACGCGCATCCAGAACGGCTCCGGCCTCTTCGACGCCAATCGCGTCAGCGCGACCACGCTCAGCGGAACCCTGCTCGCGGTACGTCAGAACCCGGCGCTGTATCCGGAGTTCCTCGCGCAGCTCGCGATCGGCGGCGTGGATGGCACGCTGCACGGGCGCTTCCGCAAGCTGAAGGACCAGCGCATCATCCGCGCCAAGACCGGCACGCTGGCTGCAGCCGTGGCCCTCAGCGGCTACGTGCTCGGCCCCGGCGACAGCTCACCCATCATCTTCTCGCTGATGGTCAACGGCCTCGAAGGGCAAGCCGGCGCCGTGCGCGAGCATATCGATCGCGTGGTCGAGGTCATCGCCGAAGCGCGCCGCACGAATAGCGCAGCCCCTGCTCCGGCGCATTGATCGAAGGGCTCGCCGCCGCGCGACCCCGCGCGACCCCAGTATGAGCCCACTGCATCCACTGCTCGTCACGGCGCCTCACGGCGCTGCACCCCGGCGCACCTGCGGCACTTCGCCACCGGGGTAGCCCGGCACATCAGGCAAGAAGAACTCCCAGGCGAGGGTCGCAACATCCAGCGGCGCGGGGCTTCCGCCCTCGCCCACGTCGAGGTCTTCCTTGCGCGGCACGACCAGCACGCGCAAGGCCGAGCCGCCCTCGTCGGGCTCTCCGACATCGAGCAGCCGCGTGCCCGCGGGCACCACATGGTGCAGGCCCGGCAACGCCTGGCTCATTGGTTGATCTGCGGTCCGCGTGTCTGGCTGCAGCCCCTGCTGAAACGAGAGATCCGGAAGACCCATCGCGGTGGTCCAGTCGTCGAGTGAGTTCACATCCAGCGGCACTCCGGGCCAGTACACCCAGGGCCGCCCGCCCTGCACCGTCACGAACAGCAAGCGTTTCAGCCGCGTGTTCGCGGGGCGCGCGGGGGGCCGCGAGTGGTTGAGCTTGTCCGGCAAGAGCGCGGCCACGCCTGCATAGCGCTCCGGATGCTGCGCAGCGGCCTCCAACGCCAGCTGCGCTCCGCTGCCGTAGCCGACCAGATACACATCGGGGCCGGCGCGCTGCCCCAGGCGCTCGACGACACGCGCCAGGTAGCCCACGTCGTCGATGGCCCGGTTGGCGCCGAGATCGGTTTGCCAAACTCCGGAGTTCGGAAAGGGCCCCACGGCGGGCGCGGCATTGGCGTACACGACGATGAAGCGGTCACGCTCTGCCAGCGCCTCGAAGCTGCCTTGCGTTCGCAAGGCACGTACGCTCTCTGCAGAGTCGCCGCCATCGTGCAAGACGATCAGCACAGGACCGCGGGTGAGCCCCTGCGGCACATAGCTCAGCGAGCGGCGCACCAGATCTGGGCACCCTGGAATGGGCATCGCAAAGGTATCGAGCTCCAGGCCTGTAAGTGCCACCGCCATGTCCGACCGAGTCGCTTCGTAGGCGAAGCCCGGCGGCAAATCGTCGATCGGACAACGCACGGCGCCGCGTGCGTCTCTTGCGGCTTCCTTGGCTGGCTCGCGCCCGAGTGCGATGTGATCGTCCCCGATCGGCTCGCGAGAGGGCTCGTGCACCCCCGGCAGCGTCAGGTAGACGCCGCCCAGCACGGCCACGCTCGCAGCGGCGCTCAGCACGGCAATGCCCAGCGGAACTCGGCTCCACCACGCCCGCAGCCGGGCGCGGAGCGGCACTTTGTTCCGAGCCGGCCGGACCCGTTCGAGCACGCTCCGCTCGAGCTCGGCCGGAGCGTGCTCGCTCTGATGCAGCTCGCGCAGCTCCGCGAGCAGCGTGGGATCGAGATCAGCGTTCATGGGCGCAGTCCTCGTCGCCGGCGGCGACGCTCTGGGGTTCGCGCTCGCGCACGTGCCCCTGCTGTCTCAGAGACTTCGCAAAGGCCTCGCGCGCCCGGCGCACGCGCGACACGACCGCGGCTTCCGGCAACTGCAGTTGATCCGCGATCTCGCGCGCCGTGAGCTGCTCCAGCTCGAACAGAATGAAGGTCTCGCGTTGCTGTTCGGTCATCGATTCCAGCGCGGCCTGCAAGAGCTCCAGCTTGCGCGCGCGTTCCACACCCTGTTCCCCGTGCGCGTGAGCGGTCCGCGGCAGTGGCGGGCCGTTGCGCGCAGCCAGCGCTTCCAGTTCATCACTCGGATCTTCAGGGCGCCGCCGGCGCTGACGCCGCCAGTTGGCGGTCACGCGCAGCGTGGTGGCCGCAACAAAGGCGCGCTCCTTGCTGGGTTCGATCACGTCGAGCCGGCGTACCACGACCAGCATCACCTCCTGCGCAATGTCCTCCAGGTCCCGGTTCACCACGCCCAGACGGCGCGCCAACCGATAGACGAGGTCGAGGTGCTGGCGCACGATGCGGACCACGCGCTGCTCCGCGTCGGGCTGGCACTCGCTCGCCGGCAGAGCCAGCGACCAGCGCAGGAGGGACATGGAGAGCAGCATGGCGAAGTGGGGCACCAGCGCGAGCCGGGCCTGAAAGAGAGTGATGTCCGGGCGCCCACAAATCCATCCGCTTCCATGATCGGTCGCCGCCCGACGGCCGATGCTGCGCCGGGAAAGCAAGATTCCTGGCCCGCGGACATGGCCAGGCTCATGCACAGAGAAGCTCCGTCTAGGCTCTCGTTTCTCGTCGGGTTCGCGCTCGCCTCTTGTGCGGCGCCCACTGCTCTTCCGCCATCGGCAGCGCCGGGGTCATCCGGGACCTCACCGCCCGCTGCTGGCCCCTCGCGCGATCCCAACGCGCCCCCCGAGCCCGACCGTGGCATCGATGGAGCGTTGCGCAGCCGGGTGATCGAGACGCTGAGCGAGCAACTGACCAGCGACTACGCGTTCGCGGAAATGGGCGCTGAGCTGGCGCAAGCGATCCGCGAACGCCAGGCACAAGCATACTATGCGCGCGTGCCCACCGCCGCCGCGTTCGCGCGGCAGCTCACCGAAGACCTGCAAGAGGTCTCGAAAGACAAGCACCTGCGCGTGTTCTTTCGCCCGGACGCGCCGTTCTTCGCGCCACCCGCGACCGAGAAAGTGGGCGGAGCGCCCGCGCGCGCAATACCGCCCCGCGACGCAGCGATCCACCGCATGGAGGTGATGCCCGGTAACATCGGCTACCTGGAGCTCTACGCGGTACCGCCATTGGCGCTCGCACGGGACGCCATCGACGCAGCCTTCGTCTATCTGCGGGACACGCAGGGGCTGATCCTCGACTGCCGCGGCAACGGCGGGGGCGACCCGAACACGGTCGCCTACTATGTGAGCTATCTGACCGAGGGCGCACCGTTCGTGATCAACACGTTCCACACGCGGCAGGGTAGCGTGCAGGAGTTCGCGACGACGGATCTCGGACAACTCGGCTATGGGGAACGCAAGCCCGTGTGGATGCTGACGTCGGCGCACACCTTCTCCGGCGGCGAGCAGCTCGCGTACGATCTGCAAGCACTGCGGCGCGCGCGGCTGGTCGGTGAAGTGACGGGCGGCGGCGCCAACCCGGCGCGTCCCATCCCGCTCACTGACGGCTTCCTCGCGACCATCCCCTTCGCGCATCCCGTGAATCCCGTCACCAACGCCAACTGGGAGGGTCGCGGTGTGCAGCCGGATGTGGCTGTGCCCGCAGCGCAGGCGCTGGACACCGCCCTCGCCGAGGCCCGGGCGCGAGCGAACGGCGCCGAGGGCGCGGCTGCTTCTTCCCTCCCGCCGCTGCCGCCGCGCAAGCGACCGGAGCAGCTCCCGCTCGTGCTCGAAGGCCCTGGGACAGGCGCGCTGCGCGGCCCGAACCTGATCAGCAACGGTGATTTCGCGCGCGGGATCGCGCCCTGGGCGGTCACGTCGTGGACGCCCGGCAGAGCCGCTGCCAAGCCATCGAGCCTGAAGGGCGGCTCGCTCTGCACGCACGTCAAAGGCGGCGAGCAGAACCTCGATATCGGCTGGCCCGAGGAGTCGCGGCCCGACGAGTTTCCCCTGCGCGCTGGCGTGCCGTATCGACTCTCGTTCCGCGTCTCGGCATCCGGGCGGCTGCCTCTGCGGGCGGAAGTAGGCATCGGCCATCGCTTTCCGCCATACCAGCCCGTCATCCGCGTCGCGGTGCCGCTCGACGCGCACTCGACGCTGCTGCACGTCAACTTTCGCAGCGACCATGACGAGCCGCGAGCGGGCGTCTCGTTCTTGATCGAAGCGCCACCGAGCCGGCCCGACCCCGGCAGCGACGTCTGCGTCGACGACTTCGTGCTGCGCGAGATCGCTGCGAAGGCGCCCTGAGCCTCAGCCCAGCGAGACCTTGCCCGCGACGATGTTCGCCAGCGTCTCCACGACCAGCTCGCGTTCGCGTGCCTGCACGCGAGCCGCGAGCGACTCGGGCGTGTCGCCCTCGAGCACCGGCACCTCGCTCTGCGCGACGATCGGACCGGTGTCGTACTCGGCATCCACGCCGTGCACGGTGACGCCGCTGACGCGCTCGCCAGCGGCGATCACGG
Organism: Polyangiaceae bacterium; assembly: GCA_025936205.1. The sequence goes on from JAICTU010000374.1 coordinate 7,748, forward strand.
CCTGGTGCACGCGCGCGCCGTACATGCCTTGCCCGCCGAAGCGCGGCAACAAAGCCGGATGTGTGTTCAGGATGCGCCCTTGAAAGCGGGACAGCGTCTGGTTGCCGAGCTTCTTCATGTAGCCGGCCAGGAACACCAGCTCCGCTCCCGATCCGCTCAGCGCGTCGCACAAGGCGCGGTCGAGCTGCTCGGCATCGGCGTGCGTCTGGCTGCTCAGGTGCACGAACGGGATGCGGTGGCGCTCCGCGCGCTGGTGCGCGCCCGACTGGCTGTTGTTGCTCACGATCAGGCACACGCGCGCCGCGAGCCGCCCGCTCTCGCTGGCGTCGATGATGGCCTGGAGCACGGTGCCCGCGTGGGAGGCCAGGACGGCAATCTGTTTCATGGTTTGGATCGTTTCACGGCTCAACGCGCCGCCGCGACTTGCTGCCGGACCCACGCGACCAGCTGAGCATTGCCCAGCGCGGCCGCGATGGCCGCGGGCTTGCGGCGCAACAACCAGGTGACTCGCCAGCTGGAGGAGCCGCCGATGGGCAAGAGAGCGGACGCGCCCTGCTGCTCGATTTCCACGTAGTCGTAGCTTCCGCTCACGAAGACCTCGATCTCCGCCTCGCCCATGGCTTGATCCGCCGCCGGGATATCGTCGAAGAGCTTGATGAACACCAGGTCTCGATAGGCGTACGCGAGCCAGCCCTCCGCACCGTCCTGGAACAGCTTGCTGTCCGTCCCCGGCGCCTGCTGGACATCGATCCACGCGATCCCGTCGATCAGTTTGGACTCGAGCGTCGAGGCTGCCGACGCTGCGGAAGAGGCGGCGAAGAAGACCAATCCTTCCTTGGGCACGCGGCTCACTTCCCAGGGTGCTGCCGCCTGGGTGCCGCTGTGATTCTGCAACACGTATTCGATCAACACGCGCTCGCGCGCGGCATCCAAGGCAAAGCGCTTGAGCACACCGTAGCCGGTGATGGCGCCCGCCTGGCTCAACAAGCTGAGCACGGCGCCATCGAGGCTCGATTCCAGCGGCTCGCTGTCGAGCTCCGTCTCCGGCGGCCAGCCCCAGGTGGTTTGCGGACTGGTCCAGAAGGTGGAACCATACATATTCGGCAAGCTGCCCTCACCGCGAGCCACCACCTCGGGGCCCGTCAGAATGTTCTCGCCGCCCAGGCTGAAGCGCGTGATCCTTCCTCCGAGCGAAGGATTGACCTCGAGCTCCAGCTCCTGCGCGCGAAATACGTAGCGCCCGTCCACGAGCGCGGGCCCGGAAGATACTCCGGAAGACCCCGTACCGGGGTCCGCCATCCCGTCCATCACCTGATTGCCTCCTCGA
>JAICTU010000626.1 GCA_025936205.1 Polyangiaceae bacterium
CTGCAGCCCTTGTCCCCCCTGCAGCCCTTGTCCCCCCTGCAGCCCTTGTCGTCACCGAGCGCGCGTGTGGCCCAAAGGCAACGTCACACCTACATGCGCCCCACGTCACCGCGGATCGTCGTTTGGTGCGTGCTCGAGCAGCGGCACGGACAGTCCCAGGGAGCGCATCAGCCGCAGGGCGTTGCCGCCGCGCACCGGGCCCGGGCGGACCTTGAAGTCGAAGGTCATGCGCTCGCCGGACACGCTCTCGCGCAGGTGCACGGTGCGCACGTGTTCCATCAACTCCGGCGTGAGGTCGCAGAGCGCCATGTCGTGCGTCGACACGGCACCGGTGGCGCCTGCCTGGATCAACGTCGAGAGCACCCAGCGGGCTCCGACCTGGCGCTCCTCGGAGTTGGTGCCGTGCAAGATTTCATCGAGTAGGAAGAAGACGGACTGACCCGTGGCGGCGGCGGCGATCGCGGCCCGCAACTTTTCCAGCTCCGCGTAGAAGTGGCTCACGCCCTGCGCCAGCGAATCGCTGATGCGCATGCTGGTGTACACGTGCAGCGCGCTCATGCGCAGGCGGGTCGCGCACACCGCCGTGCCCGCGAGTCCGAGCACTGCCGCCACGCCCATGGCCCGCAGCAGCGTGCTCTTGCCAGACATGTTGGACCCGGTGACGAGCAGCGCCATGCCCGGGCCGCTCAACACGACGTCATTGGGAACGCGCAGCGCCGCCGGAATCAGCGGGTGGCCCAGGCCGTGCGCTTCGAAGCGGGCAGGCCCGGAGACGATCTCTGGAAAAATGAAGTCGGGATTGTCGTACGCCACTCCGGCGAGCGAGGACAGTGCCTCCCACTGGCCCAGTGCTTCGAGCCAGGGCCGCAGCGAGCGCCCGGAGGCCTTGCGCCACTTCTCGAAGGCCACCACGCAGTGGACGTCCCAGAGAAACAGCACGTTCAGCAGCGGATAGACCATGCCGTTGTGACGCAGCTCGAACCAGCCGAGCACGCGCTCGAAGCGATGCATCTGCTCGCTCGCCGGCGCGCCGGAGCCGCGCAGCACGCCGCCGAGCTCGGCCAGCAGCGGGGCCTCGAAGCGCTGGCTCTCCAGCGCGCGCAGCGTGGGCCGGAGCCGCGCGAACGCGCCCGGTGAAGAGGACACGGCCGCGAACACCCGATTGGCGATGCCCACGGTGCGCAGCGTGAGCAAGATCTGCAGCCCGATCGGCACGACCCAGACCGGCGGCGGCCAGCCCAGGAGCTGCGCACACACGAAACCGGCGAGCGAAAGCACCGGCAACACGTGCGCCGCCCAGATCACGGCGGTCTGCGGCAGGAGCTCGGCTTCCCCCTCCGCCCAGCGGATCAACACCTCGAGATCGAGGACGGGCGAAACGCGCGACTGGGGGCGCCCGGGTGGGTTGGCGCTGCGCAGGGTATAGGCCTCCAGCTCCTGGCGGAGCTCGAGCAGCGGCACCGTCTCGCGCACGGCGGCCTGCCGCCGCACTATCTCGGGATACGGATCGAGCCGCGACAGGCAGCGGGCGAGCGCCGACTGACCGTAAGAGGTGTGCGCGATGTTCAAGAACTGAAACAGCGAGCGCGCGCCGAACACGTCCAGGTCCGCACTGAACGGGTGCCTGGGCTCCTGGAACTCCGCGCCGTTCTCGGCGACTGCGGAATATTCGTCGCGCGCGCGCTGCGCGGCGTTCTCGTTCACACGCCAGAAACGCCAGGCGAGATCCTCGGCGTCGAGCACGCGCGCGTGCCAGGCCACCAGCACCGCGAAGGCCAGCGTTGCGAGCACCCCGATCAGGGCCCGCAGCTGCCACTCGTCCCCATCGGAGAAGGCCGCGCTGAGGAAGGCGACCACCAGCGCGGCGAAGGCGAGGCCGCGCAGATTCGAGACCAGACGCGACCGCGATTCCAGCTGCTCCGCGCCGGCGCGGCGGAGGGCCGCGCGCTCCTGATATTCCTGGACGCGCTGGGCTCGGCTTCCCGCCGAAGGGTTGGGCGCTGGCGGCGGCGCTTCCGGCGCCAGCTCCCGTGCCGCCGTCAGCGGGCCCCTCCTTCCGGCATGAACTCGATGCTCAGCGTGGCGCCGACGATCGGCGCCGCCGGATACCCGACGAAGCGGCGATCCACCACTTCTGCAACGCACTTGGCTGCCGCGAGCGAGACCCCCTGGCGATCCTTCACCGACACGCCCTCGGCCCGCCCGCGCTCGCGCACCAGGAAGCGCACCGTGACCTTGCCCTGGGGCCCCTCGAGACCTCCGTTGCCGTTCACGCACTGCACGTAGCGATCGAGCACCTTGCCCAGCTGCACCTGAGCTTCCGGCAGCTCGCCCGTGTCCGCCTGCGCCGGGCCCACTTCCTTCACGCTGACCTTGCGGTACACTTTGGCGCTGGCGGGCGCCGGCGCTGCAGGCGCGGGAGCGAGCAGCCCGCGCGCTTCACCCGATTCGAGGCAACGCACCAGCAACCCGTGCCCATCGGCGATGCGGCCCCAGGGGCACACCGGATCGAATGGATAGCGCGCCGGGTGTGCCTCGGGAGCGGCCGCGGGGGCCTGCGCCGCCGCGAGCTCGGTCCGTTCGAGGCCGAACAGAACTCCCGAAAGCAAAACCATCCCCCACCACGCCGGTCGAAGCCGAAATGCCGCCATGATCGGAACGGTATCCTAATCGCTCGCGGAGCGACTTGGAGAATGCTCGGAAAGGCGCTAGAAGGCGCGCGCTTGGCCGCTCCCTCCCGGACAACGGCCCACGCCGGCGCAGCCGAACTCGACTGTGGAGCCGGACGCATCGCGCCGTAACCGCGCGGCGCGCGGAGAGAGCGAGAGAATGGCTGCGAAGTCCCCCGTCATCCCGTCTGACATCGTGCTCACGCTGGTCGAAAGCGTGGGGCGCCGAGAGGACGCCGAGTTCTACCTGAAGCTGTTTCGCGAGCTACCCAAGCATAGCTTCGCGATCGTGGCGCCGGACGCCCCCTCCCTTTCAGAGCACCTGGGCCGAGTCGTGGAGGACCTGCGCGTGCTCGCGCATCTGGGGCTGTTTGCGCCGGTGGTGCTGGGTCTGTTTCAGCCCGCCGAGAGCGAGGCGCTGGCGGACGCGCTCAGCGCGCAGCTGAGCGCGGCGCGGCTGAAGAGCCGCCGCTACGCCTCCCACGCGCCGCGCCTGCTGGAGCGGCTGAAGCTCGACCTGGAGGAGAGCCGCGTGCCGCTGATCGCGTTCAGCGAGCGCACGCCGACCCTGTTCTCGCGCTTCAGCCAGATCGGCGAGTGGGCGCGCTGGCTCGGGGTGCGCAAGCTGGTGCTGGTGCGGGCGCGCGGCGGTATTGGCCCGCATCTCACCACCAGCATCGATCTGGGGCCCGATCATCTGCTGCCCGCCACGGAGCGCGGCATCTCCCTGATCAACCTGCGCCGCGACCTGAACGCGCTGCTCGGCTCGAGCGTGCTGGACGACGAGGAGCGCGAGTTGCTCCGCGGCGTGGGCGAGGCCATGCAGCTCGACGACTCCGGCAGCGATGCCAAGCCGGCAGCCCCGGACGGCCTGGTCACGAGCGTGACCGCCCCGAGCAACCTGCTGCACGAGCTGTTCACGGTGAAGGGCGCGGGCACGCTGATCCGCCACGGCTCGCGCATCGACTTCCACCCCAGCTATGCGGCGGTGGACCGCGAGCGCCTGGGGGCGCTGCTCACCGCGACCTTCGGGCGCCAGCTCAAGGCATCCTTCTTCGATCGCGAGCCGACGGGCATTTACCTCGAGCAAAACTACCGGGGCGCCGCCATCGTCAGCGCCTCGCAGGGCGCGACCTACCTGACCAAGTTCGTGGTCGACCGGCTCGCGCAGGGCCTCGGCATCGGGCGCGACCTGTGGGAGGCCGTGATCCGCGACCACGAGAAGGTGTTCTGGCGCGCCCGCCCGCAGAACCCGATCACGCAGTGGTACCAGAGCCAGTGCCACGGCATGGTGCGCGCCGAGGGCTGGATGGTGTATTGGCGGGGCGTGGCGCACACCGAGATCCCCCAGCTGATCGAGCAGGCGCTCGCCCTGCCGCCGGACTTCGAGTCCTGAGCGCCGCACAGGGAGCAAACTCATGGCGTTCGTGCTGCTCGCGTGCATCGGTCTGGCGGCGGTCGCCGTCTACCTGCTGGTGATCTTCCGCGAGGTGCCGGGGGCCCTCGCCGAGCGGCTCGGCGAGCTCGAGGGGTTGCCGCAAAACCTCGGCGAGTGGGCGGTCGACGAGAGCTCGCCGGAAGCCGAGAGCGCGGCGGCACGCGGCCTCACGCGCGAGCGGCGCACCTGGCGCGACGCCGGCAAGGGCTGGTTCGGGGGCGATCGGCTGGTGCTGCAGGTGCGCTATCGCGATCGCGCGACCGGCGAGATCCACAGCGCCGAGCCCGATCGCGAGCTGCGGCGCCGTCGGATCAAGAGCTGACTCTCAGCGGCCCAGCGCC
>JAICTU010000014.1 GCA_025936205.1 Polyangiaceae bacterium
AGGCAGTCAGCGCTGCAGCCATCGCCGCCCACGGCGTTGCCGTCTTCACACTCCTCGAACGGGTCCAGAACGCCGTTGCCGCAACGCCCGGCGATGCGCCGGCACTCGGGATCGCAACTCGCAGTGCCCGGCGGTTCACACTCCTCGCCGGGACCTACGATGTCATCACCGCAGGTGCCTGCTGAAGAGCCCTCGTCGCCGATCGCACTGTCCTGGCTGGCCGCGCTCGTCAGAGTGCGGTCCGATTGGACTACCACTCGATCTCGCCCGCAGGCGCACAGCCCGCAGGTGTATAGCGTGACGACAGACAGCGCGATGACGCTGAAGGCGTTATTGGAGCGAACTCGCGGCCCGCTCTGATGTCGCCGCAGCAGCATACAACGCCTGGTCGGTGTAACTCACAGGTCACATAGGGTCAACAAACCCTCTAGACCTCGGGCGTATTCGCTTGGGCTGAATGAATCGCGGCAAGGAATACGCCTCGGCAGAAGCTCAGCGCTTCGCGCGCTCGATCGTAGCCCGTTTCTCCCCGCGTCGCGGACCAGTAACGGACACGCTCACTGCACGAGCGAGCACTGCGTCGAGCAGTTGCGCCGCTGGCAAGCCACCAGTTGAAACGCATCCCCAAGTCCGAAGTTCACATCCAGAAAGCGCTCGGAAACGCAGGTCGGAATATTCTCGGGAGCGCGGCCGTCGTTGCAACCGGATGCTCTCGTGATCGCGTCCGTGCATTCGCCGTTGCCGCCGAAGGTCAGGCACGTCGAAACCGAACGAGTCCCACAGTAACAGTCGAGGCTGCTGTTCGACGCGCAGCTTTCTGGTGCGCCCACGTTGGCGCAGACGCGGATCTCCTGACAAGCGGAGGAGGTAGGGTCGTTCTGGCACGCGCTGATCTGCGCCGGGCAGTTCGCTGCCGTGCAGGAGGCACAAGCAGTATTGTTGCCCGATCCAGCGCTTCCACCCATGCCGTTGCCTGAACCGCTCGCGCCGCCGCTGCTCATTCCCGCTGCACCACCCGTGGCACCGCCGCTTCCGCCCTGCCCGCCAGAGCCGCCGGCGCCGACGTAGGGCGTGCCGTCATCGAAGCACTTCACCCGTGCCTGGGCATTGTGCACGCAGCCCGCGCGGATCACCTGCGCACTGATCTCGAACTCACCAGCAGTGGTGCAACGGAACGTCGCTCGCGTACTGCTTCCAGCTGCGGTCGTCACTACCGTGTCATCCTCGGCATCACTGTCCGCACCAGCGCCTTGTCCAGCACCGGCGCCCTGTCCAGCACCAGCGCCTTGTCCAGCACCAGCGCCCTGTCCGGCACCAGCGCCCTGTCCAGCACCAGCCCCCTGTCCAGCTCCAGCGCCTTGCCCGGCACCAGCTCCCGCTCCTGCTCCCATACCGCCGCCGCCACCTGCCGGTGCCACCACCGCAAGCTGGCCGCCGTTGGCGCTGAACTGCACGATGGGCGCGGTCCCGGGCGTTGGAAACACCTCGACGCTCATGGGCACGCCGATCCCTGCCTTGGCGGGCGCCACCTCGATGCGATCGATGACCGCCGGACAGTCGCCGGTCGCGGGAATGATCTCGCCCTTGACCACCGCGGCTCCCACATCGGGATCAGCGATGCCGCCGCTGCACTCCATCTTGACGTTGACCACGACGGTCTCGTCTTGCTTGATCCGGAACTTGCTCGAGCCCTTGCACTCGGAACCGGTCGTGGACGTCGCGGACAACGCGATCTGATAGCCACTGCCCACGGCCAACTCGCCCAGGTAGATGGTGACGGACGAATCGTCCGGGCTCAGATCCATGGTCTGCGTCTGAAACGTATTGTCCGGAAACGTCAGCGTAGAGGTGAGCTGATTGAAAACCAGCCCATTGCCCACATCCAGATGGAAGCCAGCCGTGCCGAGCGGCGGCGCAGCAACCTCGCCCTCCGATCCTTCCAGCACGTATTCGGTACCGTTCGAGCAGCGGATCAACGCTGCCCCCGCCAGAACAAAAACAGCCGTTTGCCAAACCCATCGCGGGCCAAAGCCAGTCAATGCACCCTCCTCCTGAGCCTTGCGTTCCATTCACCACGCCTTTGAGGACAATCGTCGTCCGTCGCGAGTTTCTGGACCTTAGCTCAGCCGCTGCTCCAGAATGTACGCTTTTTAGAGTCTATGTAGGTGGCAGTAGTTCAACATCTTGCTTTATTCGCTGAACTGCTGTCAGAAAAAGCAACTCTCATCAATTCCAAGCAAGCCAGCACGGCTGGGGATTTTTCTCCGGCGGAGTTTCCTGGCGCCCCGGGAACTCAAACATTCTTCTTCCACTCGGTGACCCGGCGCCTATCCTTGCTTCCATGGGTCTCAGGGCTCTTCGAGCAGTTCTCGCGCCTGCAGCGCGCCCTGGTTTCGCGCTGGGTCTGTTCGCCGTCGTCACCGTTGGGTGTCAGCCACCGTCCGCGACTCCGGCCGCGGCGCCCCCCAGCGCGGCGAGCGCACCGGAAGCCGTCATCGTGGCAGCGCCGCCGGCCGGTCCTGCCCCATCCGCGCCGCCCACCGGGACGGCGCCGACCGTTTCCAGTGGCGCAACGGTGAAAGACGAATTTGCGTTGAGCGCGGGCGCCACGCTGCCGCAGCAAGAGCTCGAGTGCGTGACCGGCGTCGATCCCGAGCTCGACCAGGAATCGCCCTGGAGCAAGGAAACGGGCGAGCGCCTGGATCGCCAGCTCGAGCACCTCGGGGCCTGTACGCGCGGGCTGCCGCCGGGTGAAACGGAGCTGACGCTGCGCATGGTCTACGGACCCGATGGCTTTTCGACTTCTCAGCACGTCGTGCGCAGTTCGGCCGCGGGCTGCACGGTCTCGGCGTGCGTGATGCGCGAGCTCGCTCAGGTTCCGAGCCCCAAGCTCTCGATCGACCACGCCTCTTACGACCTCTCGCTGGTGCTCCAGCGCGGCGCCGTGCGCCGCGCGCCGAACGCGCCGGAAGTATTGGTCGATGATCCGGCGGACACGGGTGGCGGCAACTGCGTCGACCCCGCGATCGCCGCCCTCTCGCGCACCAAGATCCGCGAGGTGGTGAGCACTACCTTCGCCGACCTGAAACAATGTTACGGGCAGGCCTTGATGCGCGATCACGCGGCCAAGGGCAACGTGACCTTCGAGTTCGTGATCGGCCAAGGCGGCAAGGTGGCACGTGCGCAGATCCGCGAGGCAACTCTGCCCGACTGCGCTGCCATTCAGTGCATGCTCGCCGAGTTCCGCGCCCTCGAGTTCCCCGCGCCGGTCGGGCGCAGCATCCGCATCGTCTATCCGATCAGCTATATGGTCGAGCAGTCACCAATGAAGCTCCAGTAATCTGGCGCCGGGTTTCGTCGGCGAAACGGCGGCACCCCTACCAGGACGGCGGAGAGCACGGAGAGGGCTCGCGGCCGCCCGGCGCCGAGCGCTCCAGGAGTACCCGCTGTGCGCCTGAGCGCTGCCCGACGACTGGCGTACGCACTGCGATATGGGATGCTCGCGTGGGGGGGATCATGGCGGAGTCCGAGCCGCGCGGCTACCGGTTTGGCGCTTTTCGATTGGATCTGCGCGAGCGCGTCCTGCTCTGCAATGGCCAGTCCGTGCCACTCGCGCGCAAAGCGCTCGAACTGCTGCTCTTGCTCGTCGCACAGCCCGGTCGCACGCTGAGCAAGCTCGAGCTGATGGGGGCGCTCTGGCCCGATCTCGCAGTGCACACGAACAGCTTGGCGGTCGCCGTCAATGCTCTGCGACGCGCGCTGTCCACGCGCATGCTGGGCGCGCACTTCGTCGAGACCGTGCCACGCCGCGGCTACCGGTTCGTCGGTGCGGTGCAGCGCATCGACCTTGCGCTGGACACGCCGAGCCCGGTGCCCCGCCCCCGTCCGCAGGAGCCCGCGCAACGAGCGTCGGAGGTGTTCGTGGGGCGCACGCGAGAGCTCGAGCACCTGCTACTGCAATTCCGCTGCGCGTGCGCTGGGCACGGTCAGGTCGCCTGGATCACTGGCGCAGCCGGCATGGGCAAGAGTGCGCTGGTCCGTCGCTTTGCATGCCGTCTGGCGGAAGCGGAGCCCAGCACACGGATCGGGATCGGGCGCTGTCGGGAGTCCCACGGACCCGGCGCGGCCTATCTGCCGATCGTGGATGCGCTCGCCGGGCTCCTGGCGGGGCCGCACGGCGCATCCCTGGAAGCGCAGCTCGAGCTCCATGCGCCGGGCTGGTGCGAAAACTTTCCCGAACTATTCGCCGACGGCAGCCCCCATCGCGCGCCACCGCTCACTGCCGCGAGCCGAGAAAGCCTGCCTCGGCAACTCGCGCGCGCTCTCTGCGCCTGGAGCAGCGCTCAACCCGTCGTGCTCGTGCTGGAGGATCTGCACTGGGCCGATCCTTCAACGCTGGCTCTGCTGCGGCTCTTGTGCGAACACTGCCGAGGCGAACGGCTACTGGTGCTCGGCACCTTCCGTCCTCGGGCGCACGGGACCTCGGATGAAGCCAGGCCGAACGAACTCGCCGTGGAGCCAGCCAACGTCGCTACTCTGCTCGGTGTCGCCGGCGACTGCGCGGCTGTCGTGCTGCCGCTCGCAGCGTTCGAGCTGCGCGAACTGCAGGCGTATCTCGACGCCTGCTTGCCGGACAATGACGTTCCCGCCTCCCTTGCCGAGCTCTTCCTGCGCAAGACCCGTGGGCTGCCGCTGTTCGCAGCGCGCTGGCTGCATGCGCTGCGCAATCGAGGTCAGCTCACGCACCCGGAACGCCGGGGCCTCTCTCACGCGCTCTGCGAGTTCGAGAGCTCGGCGCCCGACAACCCGCTAGCTGTGATCCGACACGGGCTCACCCTCTTGCCGACGACGATGCAACAGGCGCTCGCGTTCGCCAGCATCGAAGGCGACGAATTTCGCACCTGCGTACTCGCCGAAGCCCTCGGCAGGAACGCGCCCGAATTGGCACGAGAGCTAGCGCAGCTCGCGCAGCGGGACGGCTGGCTCGTACACGTCGGCCAGGAGGAGCTGCCCGACGGGGTGCTGACCGAGCGCTACCGCTTCGGTCATGTGCTGTATCAAAACGTCCTCTATGACGGCTTGTCGCGCCAACGCCGGGTCTCGCTGCACCGCCGCGCTGCCCTTGCGCTCGAGGCGCACGGCTGCGCACGTCAGCGCCGCTTCCTTGCAGAGCTGGCCTGGCACCAGGAACATGGCCGGAGGTTCTCGCGCGCCGTCACGACATTGATCGGGGCGGCCGAGCACGCGGCGCGCGTGGACGCTTGGCCTGAAGCATCGAGCTACCAGGCGCGGGCCCGTGCCCTGCTGGCCAAGCTCCCTGCAGCAGAAACGCGAACTGCGGGCGAGACGCGGCTCTAGCGCCCGGCACTCGTGTGCGCAGGAGTGGGCACCGGCGCGCGCTGTGATGCAACAATGTCGTGCAACTATCGAGCGCTGATTCATGGCTCGTCTCTCATTGCCAAGCGCGCGCGGATCCCGCAGAGATAGAGTTGGCCCCCGCTCACGGATGCGCGAACGCGAGAGCGCGCCCCGCGGGCTGCCACTCCGTGCGGGCGCTGCAGCGAAAGGAGTCACATGGCGAAACGTCGTAGGCCCCCTCTATCTCCGCATTTTGAACCGCGGCACCCCGACCCCCCGGTGCCCCGACCGCAGCACTATCTGGAACCGTACGAGGAGGACGACGCCATCACGCTGCCCTGGTTGCCGCTCGTCGAGCGCGAACCCGGGACACATCACTGATGCGACGAACCCCGGGCGGCGTGCCTTCCGCACCGCCCGGGTTGCCCTCCACGAGACCGGGTGCGCGCCGGGGCTCGAGGTACTAGCGCGGTCCGCGCCACGAGACGTATCGTGGGTATGGCAGGTCGCGACGCTCTGGTCGGACGAGTTTGCACGGTATGTGGCACCAGAGGGCCATCCAGAACGAGCCGGCCGCACACGAGCGGTCGCGCGCGCTCGCGACCCTGGGTGCTCGCGTCGAACGCCTGCCGGTGGCTCCCGCAATGCTGGAGTCGGTGCTCGCCATCCATCATCCGCGCTAGCTCGCGGAACTGGCGGCGAGCGAGGCCTCGGCCACTCCCGTCGAGTTCGACGGCGACACCGTGGCAACGGCGCACGCCTATCGTGGCGCACTGCTGGCCGCAGGCGCCGCCCTGGGAGCCGTGGACGCGGTGTTCGGGACGACCCATCCGCGCGCGTTCTCACTGGCGCGACCGCCCGGACACCACGCCGAATGCGACCGCGCCATGGGTTTCTGCTTCCTCAACAACGCCCGAATGCCCGAATTGCGCCAACCGGGTCGGCGAAGCGTGCAAAGCTGCGCCCGGCGCGGAAGCCCCCATTGACTTCGGCGGCTCCGGGCGAGGAGTCAACGATGGCGAAAATCACTGGAGTGGGCGGCATTTTCTTCAAGAGCAAAGGCGACAGCGCCGCGCTGGCGGCTTGGTATCAGAAGCATCTGGGCCTGCCGGTAGCGGACTTTGGCGGCGCCATCCTGCGCTGGCCCGAGGACAAGGCCGAGGATCGAGGCCTCACCGTCTGGCACGTCGCGCAGAGCGACACCAAATGGTTCAGCCCGAGCGAAGCGTCCTTCATGGTCAACTACCGGGTCGACGACCTCGCAGAAATGCTCACGCAGCTGCGGGCGGCTGGCGTGGAGATCGTCAGCGGGCCCGAGTCGCACGAAAACGGGAAGTTCGCCTGGATCCTGGATCCGGACGGAAACAAGGTCGAGCTCTGGGAGCCGAAGCTCTGGGACGCGAAGAACAAAAGCGCCTGAGCGCTCGGCGAACTCACTTCGGGGACACGTCGAGGCCCGTGCTCAGGTCCCCGGAGATGCCGATCTGCAGCACCGAGATGAATCGATCGTACCAGATGTTGTAGTAGTCCTGGCCTTGATAGTACGCGGCGTAAAGACCGACGTCGATCGAGGGCGGCCGGATCGCATATTTCACCGCGATGGGGAAGCGCGCAAAGAACGTGCTGGCGTTGGTCGGCTTCTGCATCTCGCTGAGGATCGTCGTCAAGCCGAACGAAAGATCGGACGCGTAGCCGCCGAGGTCGGAATAGATCGTCGTCGCCAGACGGAGCCGCAGATTGCCGTACGTCGAGCGCAGCTCGGCGTTCTCGAACGAGCGCGGGTGCCACTCGAGCACAACCGAGCTCCAGCCGAAGGAGGAGTCCTTCCAGAAGTTGGGATAGGCCGCGAATTCGAAGTAGTTCGTGCCGAAGCTGCCGCTGCCGTGATTGTGCGAGCCATCGGCGTTGTAGAACTCACCTGATTGACCATTGGAATGGTGCAGAAAGGCGGCAGAAAAATAGGCCGTTGGCCCCTTCGCCGACTCCTGAAACCAGAAGAAGGTCGTCAGACGCGGCATGTAACTCGGCGTGCTCACCGGCGCCGACTTTGCCGCGAACATCCGTAGAATGATCTTCGGAGTCAGGAACAGCGCGACCTGCCACGAGCGCGGCAAGACGGAGAAGTTTGGGACCAGGTCCGCTTCGAAGATCAGCGGCTCGAGCCCGGTGAAGCCGATCGGAAAAGCGACGTAGCTCCGCTCCAGGTTTCCCCGCACGATCTCGCCAAGCAATAGTGCGTCGCCCTCCTGCGCTGACGCCCCTGGAGGCGACAGCGATGGAGCTGGCACTCCCGGTACCGGATCTGCGCGGCAGGGCCGCCCCCAGCTGATCATCGCGACCAGCAACACAAGCGCGGAACGATGCATCCCCCAGGCGCGACGCTACCACGCGACGGGTACGCAATGTCGGCTTCGAACACCAGTCGCGCGGGCCGGATTAGCTTCCCTGCGGTCTCGATCTCGAAAATCGCGCCCAAGGACGCTGGAGCGTTACCGTCAGTACACGTCGCTCGCGGGCCGCATCCGCACCGAGGCACGGCGCGACCCGCGAGCGGGCTCTGAAGCATCTGTAGGCTGCCACTTGCTCGCGCCGCCGTCGAATAGATAAATTGTGTTCGTCACATAGCTTTGCTCTATGTGCCACGAAAGCCTGGTGATGCGGAACAGGGCGCCCGCTCGTGCAATTTGAGACAAGCGTTCAACGCTCGAGAAGATCGTGAGCCGCCTCGGCAATGGCCTGCACACCTGCATGGCGAATGCGTCGTTCCGTGGTGATGGCGTAGAACCGCTCCCGCAGCCCATCCGCCTCACCGATCGCCGATACTCCATATTGCTGGCGAATCTGCCGCGCCACGACGCTGGGTGCGGCAAACACACCCAGCCCGACCTGGCCGAACGTCTTGAGCAGCGCGCTGTCGTCGAACTCCCCCACCATGCGCGGTCGCACTCCGCGCTCGGAAAACCACTGATCGAGCGCGCGTCGCAGCGAGGTGTATTCGGCGGGAAACAGGAAGGGACACCGATCTAGCGAGCGCGGAAAGCTACGCTTTAGGCGCACCGCATGCTCCTCCTCCGCGAAGAACAAAACGCGGCTCTCGCCGAGCAAATGGTTGAAGGCACGGATGGCGTGTGCCGGTCCGATCGGCGCATCCGTGAGCACCAAGTCCAAGCGTTGCGCTCCCAGCTCGTCGATCAAGCGCTCATGGCGATCCTGGCGGCACATGAGCCGCACCGCCGCACTCTGGCGCAAGGCCGGCGTGAGAAAACGGTGCACCAGCAGCTTGGGCAGCGCGTCTGCGACGCCCACGACCAGGCGTCGAGGGCGGTCCGCGGGCTCTTCGCGCACCTGATCCATGAGCTCCTCGCCGAGGCTGAAGATCTCACTCGCGTAGCGATGGACCAGCTCGCCCGTCTGCGTCAGCTCCAGCCGCCGCCCCTCGCGCCGAAACAGATCGGAGCCGATGCTCTTCTCGAGCTGCCGGATCTGCGCGCTGACCGTGGGTTGCGCCAGGCGCAGACGCCGCGCGGCCGCACCGACGCCTCCCTCGCGCACCGCGAGGAAGAAGTAGAGCAAGTGATGATAATTCAGCGAGTCCACGTCGCTGCCGCTCGCCGCGCCACAGAGGCACGCTAACATGAGCGCGCCGGCTTCCGGCCGTTGCTCGTCCTGTATGTCAGCAATCCAGAGAGAAACCAGACACCCCTGGCCCCTCAGGAAGTGGCATTTCTCTCGAAGAATTTGGTGTCCGGGGACGGAATTGAACCGCCGACACGAGGATTTTCAGTCCTCTGCTCTACCAACTGAGCTACCCGGACAGATCTGAGTAAGTGAGCCGGCAATGCCGACCGGCGGAGCTTTTAGCTCGAAGCCCGGTTTTCCGGCAAGCGGCTTTTGGCGCCATCGCCCGCAGAACGCTGGCGCAGCCGTTCGAGTCGTTCGAGGACCGCCTTGGCCGAGAGCGTGCCCTTGTAAACGTACAGGGCGCCGCTCGGGTGGTCGTCGAGGACTTCTTCGCTGACGCGGAGGCGCTGGCTGGCCGCAAACAGGAGTTTTTCGGGGAAGCCACGCTGGACGAGCTCCACGCGGCGCCAGACGGCCTCCCGGCTCCAGTAGCCGAGGACTTCGAGCCAGATGACTTCGCCAGTGCGATGGGCGAAGCGCAGGTCGGGGATGCACAGGCCAATGCCGGGCAGGTTCATGACCTGGTCGGCAGGGCTCGCGGTCCAGCCGTCTCGCCCGCCGTCGAAGGCGGCGAGCAGGGCCTCCACTTCATCGGGCAGGCGGGCGCGGCTGCCGTCGGGCGCGCTGGGGTTGCGCTGCGAGAGCAGGAAGCGGAGCGGCGTGCGGGTCTTGCCCCAGCGAAGCTGGGCTTCGAGCTCGAGCCGGTCGGCCTGGAGCAGCGCGGGGAGCAGCAGCGCGAGCTGGAGGCCGTACTTGGTCACGGACTCGAACAGACTGAAGGGGCCGTCGATCTCGATGCGCTGGCTGCCCGCTTCTCCCGGCTGAACTTGAAAGAGCAGGCGCCGGAACTTGAGCTTGCGGAACAGCTCGCGATACCCGTCCGGGGTTGCGCACCAGACCTGGGCCGTGACCTTCACCGCCCGCAGTAGCACCGCCTGGAGTTGCCCGAGGTCGTAGCTGCGCAGCAACTCCGGCGCGCTCAGCTCCGGCGCGCGCAGCAGCCGCTGTTCCGCTCTCAAGTCGGAGTAGAGTCCGCGCTCGAGCTGTTCGGGAGCCAGCCCGAGCTCGGCGCCCACCTGGGCGAGCACGGCACCGCGATCGAAGCGCTGCCCGGGCTCGTGCTGGGCACGGGCCTCGGCCGCAGCGAGGAAGACCTGGCTGCGCAGCGTCGGCGGATCGATCGGCGCCTCGGTGTCGAACTCGCAGGCGTCTTCGATCAGCTTGCGCAGTCCTGCCGCGAGCTTGATCTCGCGCGCCGCCGTCTCCACCTCGGCCCAGGCTGCCTCGAGCTCGTGCTGGGTGCCGCCGCACTGGGAGCGCGCGAGCTCGAGGTAAGAGGCAGCGAGCTCTTCCGCGCGCTGGCGCTGCTTGCCGCTCAGCGCCGTGACGTGCAACTGGTCGCCGCGTTTGGTGGCTCGGACGAGATCTGCGGTCAACATGGCGGGGGCCTCACCGATACGCCTCGTGGTCGCGACGCCGTTCGCTGGTGAAGGTCTCGGCGGTGCCCTTCGAGACCAGTTCGTAGAGCTTGGCGCGCTTGCCTTCGCGCTGGCGCAGGATACGGCCCAGGCGCTGTACGTGCTCGCGCACGGAGGCACTGCCGCTGATCACGACCGCGACGTTGGCTTCGGGGACGTCGACGCCCTCGTTCAGCACCTTGGAGGTGACGACCGCGCCGTACTTGCGCTGGGCGAAACGCTCCAGGATCTGGCTGCGCTCGCTGACCTTGGTCTGGTGGGTGATCGCGGGCACCAGAAAGCGCCGCGAGACCTGGTACGCCGTGGCGTTGTCTTGCGTGAAGATCAACATCAGGTCGTCGCGATGGGTCTCGATCAAGAGCTCCAGGTAGTCGAGCTTGGCGGGCGCGGCCAGCGCCAGCTCGCGCTGGCGGCGATAGGCTTGCATCGCGCGCCGCCCCGCCGCGCCGCGGGAGGAGCGCTGCACGAACTCGAGCCAGCCCTGTGGACCGCTCATGCGAATGCCCTGCGAGCGCAGAAAGCCCGTGTAGATGGCCCGCTCGGACTCGTATTCGGCGCGCTCGCTCGGGCTCAGGCTGACGGTGATCTGCTCGGTCTCGTAGTCCGCCAGGTACTCGCCGGAGAGGTCGACGATCTCCTTGCGGTACACGACCGGCCCGATCAGGTCCTCGAGCAGCGCCTCGCGCCCGTCCGCGCGCTCCAGCGTCGCGGTCAGTCCCAAGCGAAACGGCGCCAGGCACTGGCGAGCAGCCAGCGTGTACGCCTCCGCGGGCAGGTGGTGGCACTCGTCGAACACCACGCAGCCGAAGCGCGCCCCCAGGTTCTCCATGTGCAGGTACGCCGAGTCGTAGGTGGTCACGGTCAGCGGGTGCAGCGTGTACTCACCACCGCCGACCACCCCCACCTCGACGCCGAAGCTGGCGCGCAGCAGATCGTACCACTGCTGCACCAGCGCCAGAGTCGGCGCGACCACCAGCGTGCTGCGCCGCCACAGGTCGATCGCCAGCACCGCCACGTGGCTCTTGCCGGCGCCGGTCGGCAGCACCACCACCCCCCTGCCCTTCTGCTGCTTGAAGGCCGCCAGCGCCTCGCTCTGAAAGGGCCGAGGCGTGCGCTGCACGCGCAGGCCGAAGTCGAGCTCCGGATAGTTGCGCGCCTGATCTTCGAAGCTCACGGCGAGCTGGCGCAAGCCCAGCACCAGCGGCGCATAGCTCGAGGCGGGCGCGCGAAAGCAAGCGCTGCGCGGATCCCAGGCGCAGCCGGCGGGTAGCCCCGTGAGCTCGCTGCCGACGCCCCTCAGCTCCAGGGTTCCGGCAACGAAGTGCAGCGATGCCACCCCCGCCTCCTATCAAGTCGCCTCGGAGGCGTACAGGCCCGTTCTCCCGTGGACCGGCCCTTTGCCCCGCGGGGCGCCCGGAGCCGCCTCAGAACAAGAGCGCGGCCGCGCCGCCGCTCGGCTCGCCGCCGATCAGGTCGATCGGAAGGTGCCACTCGATCTCGCCGATGTACGTGCCGCGCCGTTCGCGGAAGCGCACGCGAGTGATCGAGCAGTTGCTGAACCGCAGCATCACGGCGCGCGGCACCGGCACGCTCACCAGGGCCTTGGTCAGCTGAAACAACAGCCCGCCGTGCGACACCAGGAGCAGCCGGTGCTCCGCCGCGCGATGTCGCTCCGAGAGCTTGGCCATCAGTCGCTGCACCCGCGCTTGCACGTCGTCATAGGCTTCGCCGCCGAACTCGGAGTAGTCGCCCATGCCGTCGAT
Source organism: Polyangiaceae bacterium (assembly GCA_025936205.1). The sequence continues at coordinate 12,281 of JAICTU010000014.1, forward strand.
GCCGCGCGCGTAGAAGCTCGGGTGCTCCTGGTGCAGCTGCGCATGCGGCTTGCCCTGCATCTCGCCGACATGCACCTCTTCCAGATCCGGGTCTTCGAGCGCGGCCGGCGCACCCGTCTGCTCGATGATGATGCCCGCCGTATCGCGCGCGCGCCGCAGCGGAGAGCAGTACACGGCGTGCCAGCTCAGCCCGCGCTCGTGAAACCAGCTGCCGAGCTGGGCCGCTTGGCGCCGCCCGAGCTCGCTGAGCGGGGCATCGGAGCGCCCTTGCAGAATACCGTCGCGATTGGCCGTGCTCTGGCCGTGGCGAACCAGCGTCCACTCCACGCTACGGCACCCCGGCCAGGCTCTCGTCGCGCTCCGGTGCGCTGATGCTCGCGGCGCAGGTCAGCGCTTGCTCCTGCCGAATGCAGCGCACACCGACCAGCGTGCTCGCGCCGAGAAAGCCCGCCGCCGCCCGCAGTCCATGATGCATGCTAGCCTCGGCGCAGCCCGCGTCGCAGCGCGCCGACAGGTCGCCGAGCTTCACTTGCCCGACGCGCGGGAAGTCGACCTCGGCCACGCTCTCGGCGCCGCCCGCGGGACCCCGCTTGCGCTTCGCTGCGGGCCAGAAGTCGACGCGGATGCGCCAGGCGTCGCGCGCCGATTCGAAGGGGGGCGGCGGGGGCTTCTGTGCGGCAGGAGCATTGTCGGGTCCCCACACTTCGCCGCTGCAGCCCACCCAGCTCGGACGCGCGGCGTTGCCGTCGCGCTTCTGTTCGCACTCGGGTTGCGTCAGGAAGCTACCGCCCGCTTCCGCCGCGCCTTCGCGCAGTGCTGCGTGCAGCAAGCCCACGGAACAGCCCAGGTCGCTGGCACGCGCACCTTTCACCTCCGCGTCGGGATCGAGCGATTTGCACTCGGCGCTGACATCGCCACGGCGCTCGAGACCCGGCGGCGGATGCGCACCCACTTCGATGCCCTCCGCCGGTGTCACCGCGGGTTGCCGGCTCCCGGAAAACTGGACGCCGCTGCCCATGCAGCCCGCGAGCGCGACCGCCCCCAGCGCCGCGCCGACCTCGACCCATTTGCCCTGCATGCTCGTAGCGTTTCAGCGATCGGCAGGCCGCGCAAGTCCCGCACACGCGCGCCGCCCACCCGCCGCCGCCTCGCAGCTCAGGCGCCGCGCTTGATGCCGCGGCCGTGCGTGACTTTCCCGGGCGTTTCGACCGCCCTGCCGATGGCCTGGCTGCCAAACCGCTCGGCGATGGCGTCCAAGGTAGGACCCAGGCGTCCCCGGGAGCGGATCGGATCCGCGCCCGTGCTCACGCCCTGGGCCGACGCCGCGGGCGCCGCGCCGGGCTCGAACAACCCGAGCTGCCCCTGCTGCGCGGCGCTCGATTCGAGCCCCGAGACAGACACCCCGAGCAGCCGGATCGGCGCGCGCAGCGCCGCGGACCGCCACAGCGCTCGCGCTACGCTGAAGATCTGCTCGGCGTCGTCCGTCGGGTCCGGCAGCGTCTGCCTGCGCGACAAGAGCGGATAGTGGGGACCGCGCGCGGTCGCCCGCCCTGCATCCGCGCGAGCGAGCTTGATCTTCAGGCAGATGGTACGGCCCCGGTAGCCAGCGCGCCGCAGCCGGCGCGCCACGGCGTCGGCATGCACGCGCAGGACCTCGTCGACGCGGGCCTCCGACTGTACGTCGCTCTCGAAGGTGTTCTCTTCACCGATCGATTTGGGGGCGCGCTCGGCCTCGACCTCGCGCGCGTCCTCACCGCGCGCCAGCGCTTGCAGCTCCGACGCGCGCCGCCCGACCAGCGCCTCGAGCGGCGCGCGCTCCAGACCCGCGAGCTCGCCGAAGGTGTCGACACCGATCGCGCGCAGCTTGCGCTCCAGCACGGGTCCGACTCCCCACAGCTCGCCGATCGCGAGTGGATCCAGGGCGGCGCGCACTTCGCTCGCCGGGATCACGCGCAGCCCGTCGGGCTTGCCCAGGTTGCAGGCGATCTTGGCCACCAGCTTGTTGGGCGCAGCACCCACCGATACGCGCAGCTGGGTTGCGGCGAGCACGCGTTGCTTCAGCTCGCGCGCGAGCGCCTCGATGCCGCCGAACAGGCCCACCGATCCGCTCACATCCAGGAACGCCTCATCCAGGGCCAGCGGCTCGACCAGCGGCGTGAAGTCGTGGAACAGGGTCTGGATCTGCCGGGAGACCTCGGCATAGAGCGCCATGTTGCTCGGCAGATACACCCCGTCCGGGCACAGCTTGCGGGCGCGAAAGCCGGGCATCGCCGAGCGCACCCCGAAACGCCTCGCCTCGTACGAGGCCGCCGCAACCACACCGCGCGGCGAGGTCGCGCCGACGATCACCGGGCGGCCGCGCAGCTCCGGATGATCGCGCTGCTCGATCGACGCGTAGAACGCGTCCATGTCGGCATGCAGGATCCAGTGCTCGGCGGCCATGGCCGGGGAGCAGTATAGAACCTGGCGGCGCAAACGTCAGCGCGAGCGCACGGATGCGATGGCCTGCCGCAACTCCTCGACCGCGACCGGCTTGTAGAGCAAAGGTGCCTGCAAACGCTCCAGAAAGCGCTGCGTCTTTTCGTTGGGCTGGCCGCCAGTGCAGAAGACCACGCGCGGCATCATCTGCGGGCGCAGCTCGAACAGCTCCGAGAAGAACGCCGGGCCGTCGAGCTTGGGCATGCCGATGTCACAGATGATGGCGTCGACCTGGGCGCCACCGAGCACCACACGCAGGGCTTCCGCACCGTCGCGCGCCGTGACCACCTCGTGGTCCGTGGCCAGCACGCGCCGGAACGCGCGCAGCACGGCGGGATCGTCGTCCACCAACAGCACGCGGGGCGGCGCGATGTCGACCTGCGTGACGGGCCCCTCCTCATCATCGCTCGCGGCCGGCGCGGGCTTGGTCGCGCCTTCCAGCGCGGGTGGCGCGGGCTTCGTCGCACGAGCGGCCTCGCCCGTCGCGGCTGCTCGTGCAGGCTCCGGGAGCGGAAGGGCGGGCGGTGCCGGTGGCGTTGCCGCCGCCTCGCTCTCCGCTTCGGGCTCGGCCGCGGGCGCGGCGGGCTGAATGCGTTCCGTGACCACCGGTGCGGAAGAAATGGGGGCCAGCTCCGGCGGCGGCAGGGAGCCTGCCGGGTGCGCCAGGCGCCGCGCCAGCTGCTCGCAATCGAGCAGCGCAGCCCACGCCGACTCCAGCGTGTGCTCGTGGCTCTGAGCGAACATCGCCATCTCGATCAGGGCATCCTCGCCGCCCAGCGAGCGCAATCCGCCCAGGCCTTCGACCACGGCGGCCACCTCGTGAAAGCGTTGCCGCAGCCGCCCCAGACTGGTGTTCAACTCCAGGACCAGCGAGCCGACCATGCTCGGATCGGCGCCGAGAACGCTCGAGCTGGCCGGCGCTCGCTGCGTCTCGCGCGGGCCCGCGGGATCTCGTCGGGCCTGAGAGGCCGGCGACCAGGGCGAGACCTCCAGTACGGGCTCGGCATCGGCCCCATCGCCGGTGTCCCCCGAAGGTCTCCGCTCTCCTGCCATGGGAGGCCCCTTTTTCACGAAGCTAGGCAACGGCCAAGTCTCCTACGCCTTCACCACATCAGCGCAAATGGCCGACACGTGCCGACTTTTTTCGCGGCCACATAGCCGACCCAGTCCGGCTCAGTTCGCTAAAGCTTCCTCGACGTTTCGCCGCTGCTAGTCCCGACCGGCCTCGCCACCGGAACTCCGGTCCGAGCCCCTTTGAGCAATTTCTTCATGACGTCCCGTCGAGTGATGGCTGGTTCTCTCCAACTCTCCGACGAGCAAGCCCTCGTGCTCGCGTGCCTGGAGGCGGGGCTGGGCGAAGCCGACACCTGTGAGTCGACCGGGCTGAACCCGGAGCGGCTCGCCCTGGTGGTGCACGACCTCGAACAGTTGCACGTGCTGAACGCGCCGCCCGGGGCGCCGGGTGCGCAGCCATCGAACGACGACGACGAGCTGCCGAGCGGCATCGAGCCCTGGAGCGGCGATTCGATGCCGGAGGGCAGCGCATCGAGCCACGATCTGCACGCGCCCCTTTCGGAGCGCGATCCGGGTTCCGTTTCGTCGCTGCCCCCGCGGCACAGCAGGCCGCCAGGAAGTAAGCCGCCGGCCGTGGACGAGGTGAACTTCCGGCGCGTCTACGAGACGCACTTCCGCGAGCTGGAGGTCGGCGAGCGCCAGGATTCAGCGCGCCATGTCGCCGGCCCGGAGCTGTTCGCCCTGTGTCTGGATCCCGCGCCCGAGGTGATCGCGGCGCTGCTCGACAACCTGCACTTCGGACTCGACCACGCGCGGGTCGTGGCGTTGCACCACAAGAACCCCGCCGGTCTCGAAATCCTGGCGCGGCGCGCGCAGCTGCTGCGCGATCAGCACGTGCAGCGCCGGCTGCTGCAGAACCTTCAGACCCCCGAGAACGTGCTGGAGCGCGTGCTGCGCAACAAGCGCCTGATCGACATCTACCGGCTCAGCATCGATCGCGATCTGCCCGAGCGCAATCGCCTGAAGGTGCGCGCACGCTTGCGGCCGAGCTTCGCCAACGCGGACGCAGAAGAGCGTGCGGCGCTGATCATCAAGACCGAAGGCCGCTGCCTGGTGGGCCTCTCGGGTTGCACCTTCGACGCGCGCACGACGCAGCTCCTGTGCAACCAGTCGTTCCTTTCGACCTTGTTCATCCAGAACCTGGCGCGCTTCCCCGCGACGCCGCCGGTCCTGATCGCGAAGCTGCTGCGCTCGCCCACGGTGCAGCGCCAGCCCCAGCTGCGCGCGCTGCTCCTGCGCCACGGCAACGCAAGTCACGACAAGCGCTAGCTCACGCCAGCGGGGTTTGTCGCCTCGTCGGTCGGAAGTGATCGCGTGCGTCCGGGGTTAATTTGGCCGTGGCTCTTGCCGCAGGGTACGGTTCTCAGCCGGGAGACGTATGACGGACATGCGAATGATGTTGCTTCGGGCCACCGTGGTCGGTGTGCTCGGTACCTGTTGGATCGCGGCCTGCAGCAAGAACGAGGAGCAGCCGCCGCCTCAGCAACCGGGCCAGTACCAGCAGCAGCCGGGGCAATACCCCCAGCAGCCCGGCCAGTATCCCCAGCAGCCGGGGCAATACCCCCAGCAGCCCGGCCAGTATCCCCAGCAGCCGGGGCAATACCCCGCACAGCAGCCCGGCCAATACCCCGCGCAGCCACCCGCCAGTTATCCGGCGGCTCCGCCTGCCACGGGTGCGCCAGCCACCGGTGCTCCCACCTCGCAACCGTCGGCGGTCGCGTTCCCGTGCCAGACCGACGTGCAGTGCCTCTCGCATCGCTGCAACATGCAAGTCGGCAAGTGCGCCTGGCCCTGCCAGTCGAACGACGATTGCCAGCCCGGGTTTCAGTGTGTTTCGCCGGCCTGTGTTCCGGCGCTGCCCAAGTAGTGGCCTGTAAAGTAGTCCCTCGATTCATTGCCGCAGTCGTGGCAAGAGTCGTGCACCGTGGATCGCATCTCCGAGCACGACTATCAAGCCCGCGCCTTCCCCGAGCTCTCAGCTCTCCTGGCAGCGCTCGACGCCTACCCGGATGAGCTCTTCGCAGAGCTCGGGGCGGACGTGATCACGATCGAGTTCGAGGACCGCACGCGCTACGTCGTGAACAGTCACCTCGCGGCGCGCCAGATCTGGCTCGCGGCCGAGCGCAACGCCTGGCACTTCGACTACGATGCGGCACGCGGCGCCTGGCTCGACACCAAAGGTCAGCTCGAGCTGTGGGCGGTGATCGAGCAGGTGCTCTCGCGCAAGCTCGGCCGCCAGGTGACGCTCCAGCGCCCCAAGAGCTAGCGCTCGAGATGGGGCTCGGGCCACACGGCGACGAGCGTGACCAGGAGTGCCCGCCGTTCAGCCCGGCGCGCGCTTCGAGATACCGAGCGCCGCGAGCAGCGCGGGCCCGCTGCCGGGCGCAAACAGCTCACCGATCAGCGCCACGCCGTCGGCGCCGGCGGCGAGCATGTCCCCGGCGTTGTGACGAGTGACGCCGCCGAGAGCATACACGGCACAGGGACCGAGCGCGACGGGACGGCGCGCGCGCACCGCCGCGGCCCCGCGCAATCCCTCCACGCCCAGCGCCGCTCGCCCCTTGCGCGGCTCCGCGATCGGGGAGAGCAGCACGGCATCCGCCGTGGCGTCGAGGAGCCCCTGCGCCTGGTGGCAAGCGCGGGAGAGCCACCAGGCTCGGCCGCGCTCGCGGGCGAATGCGCGCGCGTGTTCCGTGCTCACGCTGGCTTCCGACAGATGGACGGCATCGGCATCGAGCAGCCAGGCCAGATCCAGACGATCATTCACGGAGAGCAGTTGCAGGTAGCTGCGGGTCAAGCTGCGCAAGCGCCGTCCGAGCTCGAGCCGCTCTCGGATCGGCGCCTGGGGGTCGCGCAGCAGGACCTGCACGCTGCCCGGGCGAGCTGCGGCCAGCACGGCTTCCAGATTGCTCAGCCACTCGTCGCGAGCCCCCCGCACGCCGTCGCTGATTGCGATCAGCCGGGGCGGGCCATTCACGGCGCAGGAGCCTTGGAGCGCAGCAATTGCCAGGCGGCGCCGGTGAGCAGCATCGCGATCGCGGCGCCGATGGCGTCCGCCACGAAGTCCAGGAACTCGGAGTCCCGATATGGCAGCAGCCCTTGCCAGAGCTCGAGCCCAGCGCCGAGCGCAGAGCTAGCGAGGAAGCCGGCGAGCAGCACCCGCGCGGTGGGCCAGGCGGGTCTGACGAAGCGGATCGCGCGCGCCGCGAGCCAGGCAAAGATCGCGAACGCGATGCAGTGCAGCGTCTTGTCGCTGAAGTGCTCCGCGCCGGGCGGCGCCGTCCGCAGCGAGCCCACCAGCAAGATCGCGGCGGCGTCCAGCAACGCCGGCCCGACGTGCCATGACCACCAGAGCCGCCGCGACGCAGGCTGGTTCAAATCAGACCGGACTCGGGACTCGATGCCGAGGCGTGCAAGCGGCGCGGGATACGCCCGGCAACGAAGGCCTTGCGCCCCGCGATCACCGCGTCGCGCATCGCCTCCGCCATCAGGATCGGATCCCGGGCGCCCGCGATGGCCGTGTTCATCAAGACACCGTCGCAGCCGAGCTCCATCGCCACCGCGGCGTCGCTGGCCGTGCCGACGCCGGCATCGACGATCACCGGCACCTTCGCGCTCTCCAGGATGATGCGCAGGTTGAACGGGTTCCGGATGCCCAGACCCGAGCCAATCGGCGCCGCCAGCGGCATCACTGCCGCGCAGCCCAGATCCTCGAGCTTGCGACACAGCACCGGGTCATCCATGCAATACGGCAGCACGGTGAAGCCCTCTTTCACCAGCAGGCGCGCGGCCTCCAGCGTCTGCTCGTTGTCGGGGTAGAGCGTGCGCGGATCGCCGATCACCTCCAACTTTACCAGGTTGTCCATACCCAGCTCGCGCGCCAGCCGCAGCGTGCGCAGCGCCTCTTCGGCCGTGTGACAGCCGGCGGTGTTGGGCAAGATCGTCCAGCGCTTGCTGGCCAGGAGCGCCATCAACGAGCCTTCGCCGCGCTCGTTCAGATTGACGCGGCGGAGAGCGACCGTGACGATCTCGGCGCCCGAGGCGACCAGCGCCGCCTCGGTCTGTGCCACGTCGCGGTACTTGCCGGTGCCGACGATCAGACGCGACTGGACCGAGTACGGCCCGATCTTCAGCGGACCCAGTGAAGAAACGGCGGCGCTGCTCACACGAAGCCTGCCTTACGCCCCTTTTCCTTCATCGTTTCGATGCTGCCCGCAAACACGTCTTCCAGGCGCACCACGTGCGTTTCGCCGCGTGCCGAGCGCGCGAAGACGAGCGGCCCCGCCAGTCTCACGCCTTCGATGCGCGCCAGGGCGAGCGACGCTCCATTGTACGCCGTGTGCAGCGTCAGGTGGTGTTGACCGAGCTCGAGCCACCCTCCGTCCGCCTTCTTGGGCTCCGCGAGCTCGAGCAATGCCGCGATTTGATCCGAGGTCATAGACCTCCATCCAGCAACAGACGTCGGCCTCCGTCAACCCCTGCGGCTCGCCCACACCCAACACAGGCCCATCGGCCGCCGGCAGCGTTGTGCGCTCGCAGCCAGCAGGGGCGAGGCTATGATCGGCTTCCATGGCAGCCCCGCACCCGAGCAGCGCAATTGAGCCTCACATCGAGCTGCGCGGCGTCTACAAGTCGTTCAACTCGAGGCCGGTGCTGACGGCGATCGACATCAGCTTCCAGCGCGGTGAGATCAACGTGATCATCGGTGGCTCGGGCACCGGCAAGACCACGCTCTTGCGCCTGCTGATCGGCCTCGAAAAGCCCGATCGTGGCTCGATCGTGATCTCCGGGCAAGACATCGTGCCGCTCAATGACCGGGAGATGAACGGAGTGCGCCGCAAGTTCGGCATGGTCTTCCAGTACGCGGCGCTGCTCGACTCGATGACCGTGCTGGAGAACGTGGCTTTCCCTCTGCGCGAGCACACCAAGCTGGGTGAGAAAGAGATCCGCGAGCAGGTGCGCTCGAAGCTCGCCGACCTGGGACTGAACAATGTCGAGCAGCTCTTCCCGAGCCAGCTCTCCGGCGGCATGCGCAAGCGCGTGGGGCTGGCGCGCGCGCTGATGCTGGAGCCCGAGCTGGTGGTCTACGATGAACCCACGAGCGGACTGGACCCCTTCACCACGGAGCTCGTCGACGAAATGATCACGAGCACGCGCGAGAGGCTCGGCGTGACCAGCATCGTGATCTCGCACGACATGGCGAGCGCCTTGCGCATCGCCGATCGCATTCACCTGCTGGCGGAGGGGCGCGTGGCGGGCAGCGGAACGCCGGATGAGCTCGTGGCCGGCAAGGTGCCCCTGGCGCTGAGGTTCATGCAGGCGAGCAGCGTGGACTTTGCCACGGCGCGATCCTGGAAGAAGGGGTCGGGCGGAAGGGGTTAGGGGTCACGAGAGAATGTGGAATATGGAACAGAAATAGGAACAGAGAATGAAAGGGCTGCCGCCCGATCGACAATCGCTCCGCCATTCTCAGTTTTCCATTCCTATTTCCTGTTCCACTTTTTCAGACGCATCCGCGAGGCATTCCCCCGTGTCATCCTGCGGCCCTCACTGCAAGCTGCGCGCGACTTCGTCTAACCGCTGGAAGCTGAAGCCGAGAGCGCGGAGCTCGTCCACCACGGCAGACAACGTCTGCCACTTTCGCTCGAGGGGGACGCGCAGGTCGAACTGGTGCGGGGCTAGCTCGGAGAGATGATCGTCCGCGTCGAGCAGGTCGATCCCGTGGAGCTCCAGATTCACGAGCTCTTGCTGGGCCAGGCTGCGCGCCAGCGCGCGTGCGCGCTGCGGCCCCAGGAGCATCAGGCTCGTGCCGAAGACCGGTAGGCGTGCAGTGGGGGTGACCTGGATCGGTAGCTCCAGCAGGCCCGAGCCCGCGCGCCAGTAGGGCTGCCCAACGTGATACGGCGTGCGCGGGGCGAGCAGCATCTGCGCGCCCGCGGCGATCGACTCCGACGCCTTGCCGCGCAGCCAGAGCGCTCCCAGCTTCGCCAGCTTGGCGAAGTAGTAGTACGGGCACGGAAACACCGACGAGCTGTAGGCCACGCCCAGCTCCGCCAGCGCGCCGTACAGCTCGTCGCTCATCACGTAACCGGGCGCACGAAAGCCTGACGGCTGCGTGCCCGTGCACGCGGCGATGGTGCTGCTCGCGCGCTCGATCTGCTGGCGCATCTCGTCGCGCGGACGCCGCGAGAGATCATACCAATGGTCGTGGCTGTGGTTGGCGATCTCGTGCCCGCTCTCCGCCAGCTCGCGCAGCGCGCGACCCTTCTCCGCGCGCTCCAGGTCGTTGCCGACCGCAAACAGCGTGAGCGGGATGCGCTCGGCCGCGGCGACGTCGCGAAAGCGACTCAGCGCGCAGCCGTACACCTGATGTGCGGCAGCCGGACTGGGAGCGGCGAGACCGTGGATCGCGTAGTAGTGATGGATCTCGTCGAGATCGACGGAGATCGCGCACACTCTCATCGCGCTCACGCGCCGCCCCCGAGGTTGCCGGACCCGCTCAGCTCTGGCCCGCCATGCGCCGAGCTTCCTCGGCGAAGTCAGGACCTTGCGGAGCGGCCAGGCCTTCGCCGCGCTCGTAGCGCACGAAGCCCTGGATCGCCAGCTTGGCTCCGAGTTCCTTCTCAGCTGCCGCGCGCGCCTGGTCGACAGTCTTCTCGTTGTCCAGCACGCTCGGCTGATCGAGCAGGGTGACTTCCTTGAGCCACTTGGCGAGCTTGCCTTCTACGATCTTGGCGCGCGCCGCCTGAGGCTTGCCCTCTTCCGCCAGCTGCCCCTCGAAGATCTCGCGCTGCTTGTTCTTGTCGGCGGCGGGCACGCGGCTCGCGTCGACAAACTGCGGGGCCATGGCAGCGATGTGCATCGCCGTGTCTTCCGCAAATTTGCTCAGCACGTCCTTGTTCGCACCGTGCGAAGTCTCGAGGGCGAGGATCACGCCGATCTTGCCGCCCATGTGCACGTAGGAGTGCACCAGGCCGCCGTCTTGCACGGCCAGGCGATCCCAGCGGCGCACGGTGATGTTCTCACCGAGCTTGCCCACCAGCGCCTGACGCGTCTCTTCCAGCGTGCCGCCACCGCGCGGAGCTGGCTTGGAGCCGAGATCGGCGCCCGCCTCGCTCTGCATCGCGACCGCGATCACGTCGTCCACGAACCCGAGGAACTCGGGGTTTCGCGCCGCAAAATCCGTCTGAATGTTGACCTCGGCGATCGCGCCGCTGCGGCCGTCCGCGGCGACGCGCGTCGTCACGACGCCTTCGGTGGCGACGGCGCCCGCGCGCTTGGCGCTCTTGGCCAAGCCCTTCTTCAGGATGATGCCGACCGCGGCTTCCATGTCGGCGTTCGCTTCCACCAGAGCCGAGCGACAGTCGTTCAGACCGGCACCGGTCCGATCGCGCAGCTCTTTCACCTGACGCATGTCTACTTGAGCCATAGCTCTACTATCCGTTCCTTTGCTGACGTTCGCGTGGTGGTTTAGCGACGATAGACGACAGAGGCCTGCGGCTCGGCGTTGCGGCCACCGCCGTCGCGATCGCGGTTGCCGCCAGGAGCCTCGCGGCGGCGCGAAGTGCCGAGCAAGCAGGCGTCAGCGAGCGCGCCGGTGATCAGGCGGATCGATCGAATGGCGTCATCGTTCCCGGGGATCGGGTAGTCGATCATGCTCGGGTCGCAGTTGGAGTCGGTGATCGCGACCAGCGGCACCTTGAGCTTGCGCGCTTCGGCGACAGCGATCGTCTCCTGCGCCGGGTCCACCACGAAGATCGCCTGCGGCAGAGAGCCCATGCCCTTCACGCCGCCGATGTACTTCTCAAAGCGCGAGCGCTCCTTCTCCAGCTGCGAGATCTCCTTCTTGGAGATGTTCTCGTAAGTGCCGTCCTCCGCCATGCGCTCCAGGGCGCGCAGGCGCTCCAGGCCGCCCTTAATGGTGCGGAAGTTCGTCAGGGTGCCGCCGAGCCAGCGGTTCACCACGTAGTACTGCCCTGCCCGCTGCGCTTCCTCGCGCACGATGTCCTGGGCCTGGCGCTTGGTGCCGACGAACATCACGTGGCCGCCGCGGGCCACGGTGTCCGAGATGAAGTTGAACGCACGCCGGAAGAGCTGAACCGTCTGGTCCAGATCGATGATGTGGGTCCCGTTGCGCGAGCCATAGAGAAACGGGCGCATCTTCGGGTTCCAGCGCCGCGTCTGGTGACCGAAGTGGACGCCGGCCTCGAAGAGCTCCTTGACGGTGAGCGGGCGGGCGGGATCCCGGAGCTGGGCCATGGAGGCTCCGGACGTTTCAGATGCCGAATCGACGGCAGTTGCACTATCAACCATGTTTGCGCTCTCCTTTCGGTTGTTGCTTCCGCCTCGCCACCGAGAAAACCCGCAATGTCCTCGGAGCAATCTCCTGAGACTTGCCGGCACCGAACCCGATGTTTGCGCTGCGAGGCGTGATTTTTCGGGAGCGGGTTCTTACGCCAGGACTGCCTCCCGGACAAGCGGTGAGATCCGCGCGGCCCACCGTGGCCGGCCAACCGCACACCAATCTTCTCCTGGTTCTGTCGACTCGCCAGCGCCGGGCTGCCTGCTGTATGAGAGCGCGCGATGGCTCTGTCGCAGAAGGACGTGCTGCACATCGCGGAGCTCGCGGATCTGGCGCTCGGCCCCGACGAGATCGAGCGCCTGACGCGCGACCTCGCGGCGGTGCTCCAGCACGTGGAGCAGCTCGAGGAGGTCGACACGAGCGGTGTGGAGCTGACGATGCACATCGGCAGCTCGCAGATGCCGCTGCGCGCCGACCGACTGCGCCCGGGGCTGAGCCAGGAAGCAGCGCTCGCCGGCGCCCCGCGCGTCGGACCCGGCGCATTTGCCGTACCCAAATTCGTGGACGAAGGATGAGCTCACCGCTCGATTTATCTATCCCCGAGCTGGTGGAGCGCGTGCGTGGCGGCCAGCTCTCGGCCGAAGAAGTCACGCGCGCAAGCCTGGCTCGCATCGAGGCTACGCGCGCGCTGGGCGCTTTCCTGCATGTCGCCCAGGCAGCCGCTCTGGCGGCGGCGCGCAGCATCGACCAGAGGCGCGCGCTCGGCGAAGCGCTGGGACCCCTGGCCGGCGTGCCAATCGCGATCAAAGACGCGCTGTGCACCAAGGATGCCCCCACCACCGCGGGCTCGCGCATCCTCACGCGCAACCCGGACGCCCCGATCGAAGAGGCGGGAGCCTGGCAACCGCCGTACGACGCCACCGTCATTGGACGGTTGCGGCAGGCCGATGCGGTGCTCGTGGGTAAGGCCAACATGGACGAGTTCGCGATGGGCTCGTCGAACGAGAACAGCGCGTTCTTTCCGGCGCGAAATCCCTGGGATCCGACGCGCATTCCCGGCGGCTCGAGCGGCGGCAGCGCCGTCGCGGTCGCGAGCGGCGCCGCTCTCGGCTCGCTCGGCAGCGACACCGGCGGCTCGATACGGCAACCGGCGGGGCTGTGTGGCGTGGTCGGGGTCAAGCCGACCTACGGGCGCGTCTCGCGCTACGGCCTGCTCGCCTTCGCCTCCAGCCTCGATCAGGTGGGCCCGATGGCGCGCGACGTGCGCGGCGCAGCGCGCCTGCTGGAGGTGATCGCCGGCCCCGATGAGCTCGATTCCACCTGCGCGCGCGTGCCCGTGGGCAGCTACGAACGCGCCTGCGAACGCGGGGTGCGCGGGCTGCGGCTCGGCGTGCCGCGGCAGTACTTCGAAGCCGGGCTCGACCCGGAGCTGGAGCGCGCGACTCGCAGCGCGATCCAGACGCTCGCGGGCCTCGGCTGCGAGGTGAGTGAAGTGGACATGCCGCACACCAAATACGGTGTCAGCACCTACTACCTGCTGGCGACGGCGGAAGCTTCGAGCAATCTCTCGCGCTTCGACGGCGTGCGCTTCGGGCTGCGCCGCGACGGCGAGCGCGCCGATATCCACGCCATGTATCGCGCCACGCGCGGGCGCGGTTTCGGCACCGAAGTCAAGCGCCGCATCATGCTGGGCACCTACGCCCTCAGCGCCGGCTACTACGATGCCTACTACGCCAAGGCACAGCGCGTGCGCACGTTGATTGCTCGCGATTTCGCGCAGGCATTTCAGAAGGTGGACCTGCTGGCGACCCCCATCATGCCGACCCCGGCGTTTCGCCTCGGGGAGAAGCTGGCGGACCCGCTCGCGATGTACCTCGCCGACATCTACACACTGCCCGCCAGCCTCGCCGGGGTCCCCGGGCTGAACGTGCCGCTGGGCACGACCACGGCCACGTCGGATCGCCCCGCGCTGCCCATCGGCTTGCAACTGCTGGCCTCCCACCACGCGGAAGAGACGCTGTTCGCGGCGGCCGCGGCCTGGGAGGCCGCGCGCCCGCAGCGCGAGCTCCGCCCGCCCGAGTCCCATTGAGCGCTGAATCCGAGCACAACCTGGAGATCCGGGCAGCGCGGCCCAGCGACGCGGATGGCTTGAGCGCGCTCTTCGCATCGAACGGATTCGGCTGCTTCTGTCGCTACTGGCACTTCGAGGGCACGGCGCGCGACTGGCTGGCGCGCTGCGCGCAGCGTCCCGAGGAGAATCGAGACGAGATGCGGGCGGCGCTCGCTGCCGGCTCCCCGGAGATGCAAGGCATGGTAGCCCTGCGCGGCGGCGAAGTGCTGGGCTGGCTCAAGCTGGCGCCGGCTTCCGCCCTGAGCAAGCTGTATGGCCAGCGCCTGTACAAGGACCTGCCGTGCTTCAGCGGCGACCGCAGCGGCATCTTTTGTGTCGCCTGCCTGCTCGTGCGCGAGGATCAACGCCACCACGGCGTGGCGCGCGCCCTGCTCGCGGGAGCGCTCGCGCAGGCCCCCGCCTGGGGCGCGAGCGCGATCGAGGCGTTTCCCCGCAGCGACCGCGATCTCGCTGACGTGAGCTTGATGCTGGGCCCGACACAGCTGTTCCTCGATGCGGGCTTCGAGCTGGTGCACGACTTCTATCCGTACCCGGTGTTGCGTCGGCAGCTCGGCGCCGCGCAGCCATGAGCCGGCGCGCGCGCGCGGGCGGTCCTCACGGTATCGTCGTCATCGACAAGCCGCGCGGCCCCACCAGCCATGACCTCGTGCAGGAGGCGCGCCGCGTGTTTCACACCCGGCGCGTCGGACATGCGGGCACTCTCGACCCGATGGCGACGGGCGTACTGGTGCTCTTGCTCGGAGAAGCCACCAAGCTGAGCGAGATCGCCACGGCGGCGGACAAGACCTATCGCGCGGATGTGCAATTCGGGCGCGCCACTGACAGCCACGACGCCGATGGCCGCACCACCGCAGAGAGTGGCGTCACGCTCGCGCAGATCGCCGAAGCGGATCTGGAGCACGCCTTGCGGACGGAGCTGGCGCGCACGCTGCAGGTGCCGCCCGCAGTGAGCGCGATCAAGTTGCAGGGCCGGCGCGCCTACGAGCTGGCTCGCAGCGGCGAAGCTCCCGAGCTCGAGTCCCGCCCCGTGAGCGTGCGCCGGCTCGAGGTCGTCTCTCGGGACACGCACACGCTGACCGTCGAGCTGCGTGTCTCCAAGGGCTACTACGTGCGCTCGTTTGCGCGCGATCTGGGCGCGGCGCTCGGCGTGCCCACCCACCTGAGTCAGCTTCGGCGCCTGGCGAGCGGCTCCTTCTCGATCGCCGAAGCACTCGCGTGGCCCCCCGCCACGCCTCCGGAGCCGTTGGCTCTCGCACGAGCTCTGGCGCAGCTTCTGCCGACGCTGCGCTTGAGTGATGCTGGTGTGACACGCGCTCGTGCGGGCCAGCTCTTGAGCGACGCTGACTTTCTCGAGGAGCCGGCTGGCGCCACGCACGCACATGCGGGGAGCGAGCCCACACTGTGTGCCTGGATCGACCGGAACGGCTCGCCGATCGCGCTCGGCGCTCGCGGCTCCGACGGATGGCGCGTACGCCGAGGCTTCGCGGCCGAGCTCTGCGATGCTGGCGAAGAAGCATCGAAAGCCGAACCCTGACGCAGAGATGAGACCACGCGAAGGTGTACGTAGGATGGCCGACCCGCGCCCCGACAGGATGTAGGAATCAGCACGAAATCCGCTACCGCGCTCTGCTCGCGCAGGATTCCAGCACTGGACGTGGCGAAAAATCGTTAACCGCCACGCCGGTTGCGAAATCTGAGCGGAATCCGTACTCTTTCGGAATCCTGGGGACTCTGACCTGCTTTGGGTCAGCACCCGGAATCGTACTGCGGGCAACCCGCGCTAGAGTCGTACTTCGCGGCCCCCGCCGCACCGGCTCTATCCCGGGAACACCCCGCACCCCGACTCTCGCTGCGGGGACACCCCGAACCAGAGAATCGATTGGACCCCCCAGAACAACTAGCTCAGATAGCGCTCCGTGCCCTTCCGGCCTTCATCGCCTCGGTCTATTCGGCGGCGACGGCCGTGTTCAGCGCCATTCCACACACGCGTCGGGTCGCGCTGCTCGATTCACTCGGTGATCGGCCCCGCGCGGCGCTCGAGCGCTATCTGGAAAAAACGGAAGTCATCGAGACGCGCTGGCTCGTCCTGCGCGTGCTCGGTGTCTCCGGCAGCGCCGTGGCGCTCTATCCCATTGTCCCTGCTCCCGCTCCGCTCTGGACGATCGCGATCGTCCTGTGCGCTTACGCCGTGCCGAGCCAGCTGCTCAGCGCGGTCTCGCGGCGCTTTGCCGAACGGGCGGCGCCGAGCTTGCTCGGTTCGTTGCGGCCACTGGAGCTCCTGGCCACACCGGTGGCAGCTCCGCTCTCCCTGTTGAGCCGCCTGGCGTCGCGCAACGGCGCGCCCAGCGAGCGCAGCGATCACGACTCGGCGCTGACCGAGACGGAAGTCGAGATCCTGGTCAACGAGGGCGAGCTGAACGGCACCCTCGATCACGACCAGTCGGAGATGATTCGCAACGTGCTCGACTTCGGCGGAGTGACCGCCGGCGATGTCATGCTACCGCGCATGCAGGTGTCCGCGATCGCCGTCGACACCGAGATCCGCGATGTGCTGCGGCGCGCGGCGGAGACGGGCTACTCGCGTTATCCAGTGTACCGCGACCGCATCGACAACGTGGTCGGCTTCCTGCACGTGAAGGACCTGGTCACGCGCGCCAACGGGAAAGACCTCAACCAGCTCAAGGTCTCCGATCTGATGCGGACTCCGGTCGTGTACGTGCCGGAGACGCAGTCCGCATCGAGCGTGCTCGCCGGCATGCGCACCGGGCACAAGCATCACATCGCGATCGTGATCGATGAATTCGGAGGCATGGCCGGCATCATCACGCTCGAGGACATCATCGAGCGCATCGTGGGCGACATCCGTGACGAACACGATGACCCGGAGAAGGCGCCTTCGATCGTGGAGCTCGGAGACGGGCGTTTGCTGGTCGACGCGCGTACCACGATGGCGGGCCTCAGCCGGCATCTGGGCGTGGAGTTGCCGGAGGGCGGCGACTACTACTCTCTCGGGGGCTTCATCGTGGAGCAACTGGGCCAGGTACCGCGCCCCGGCGCGATGCTGAACAAGCTCGGCTTCGAGTTCATCGTACGCGAGGCGGATGAGCGCCACATCACGCAGGTGGAGGTCATCCCCGGCACGGATGTCGCTCCGCGTACCTCGAGCCGCCCCAGCCGCCCACGTCCGGCGGCTTGAACGAGCCGCCGGCAGCCGTGTTGCCGGCAGCCGTGTTGCCGGCAGCCGTGTTGCCGGCAGCCGTGGAACGCTGACAAAACGAATCGAGCCGCCTGGGATGCCAGGCGGCTCGATGGCGCGACCCCGCGCGCTCAGCTCTTGCCGATGCCGGCGAGCTGCTTCTTGATCGCTTCGCCCAACTCGACGACGCCGTCCGATTCCTGTCCCGGCGTCTGATCGCCTCGCATCAGCTTGTCGAGCTCCGACACCTCGCGGCGCAAGCGCACCATGGTGTCCGTCGGACAGACGGCGCCCTGCGATCCCGGGTTCACCGGGATGATCTGGCCGTTGGCGTCGCCACCGGAGTAGCGCTTGCCGCCCTTGCCCTCGGCGACCTCGATCTGCGCTGGCCAGGCACCCTTGTCGCCCGCGGCAAAGCCGTTGGGCAGCACGCTCAGCGTACCCCAGGGGCCACCCGGGCCCGGGGTCACGGCGACGCCCCAACGCACCTGCGGGTTGGTGTTCTGCGCGAGCAACTCCTCGACCGCCGGCTTCGCCACGCTGAGCACGCTTCGGATCTTGTCCTTCGAGGTGTTCACCTTCGCGACCGCCTCGGAGTAGTTGATCAGCATCGTCAGCACCTGGGGCTTGAAGCGCCCGATGCCCTTGCCAGCCAGATTGGTGCCGTCAAACGGGACGTTCAGCGCGCCGAGCGCCTTCACCTCGGCGTCCGGGTATTTGCCGTCCTTCAGCGCCTTGCCCGCCGCCGTGACGACCTGCTCCAGCTCGACGACCTTCTTGTTCGCCTCGTCGATATCGGCGGTCAGTGACTTCGCGCCGGCGACCGCAACCTCGGCCACGCTGTTGCGCTCACTCAGACCGCCAATGGCGTAACCGAGCACGCCGCCGACGACGGCGGTACCCACCGCCAGCACGATGCTCTTCATCTGGCTGCTCTTGCGGACGGCGCGGAACTCTTCCTCGGTGTCCACCGCCGTCGGCACCGAAGGCGCCCGGATCGGCGCCGGCGCCTGAACGGACCCGACACCCAATGCGTCGAACGCTGGTCGTGCCGACTGCGCCGCGGGGTAGCCACCCTGGGCATAGCCCCCTGGGCTGCTCGGCATGCCGCCCGCCATGGGATTGGCGGCGGGTCCTGGGCCTTGGTTCACGCCGACCTGCGGCGGGGGGATGGAGGCGCTGGCTGGAGTCCCTCCCGGTCGCTTTCCGAGACGTGCCTTCAGATCGATCTTCGGCTTGTTCATACGCTCCTGCGAGTCGAGCCGGCGGATGCGAAGCTTCTGCAAATCCCGCAGAAAAAGCCGCGGACGCCCCTGCGCCCTGCGCTTTTCCCTAACCGCTGAAAATGGCTCAGAGACTCAGACGGCAGACCCTAGCCAGGGGCCGCTCTTTCGGCAAGGGTTCAGCATCTCTCGGGGCGAGTCGTGAGAGAACCAGCCCGGCCGGAGGCCCTGGGAGGCCCCGCTGCTCGCTCCGGCGAGCACTCTCAGGGCCGACGGCGCCGCACGAGCGCGCCGCGCGGCGTCAGACGGTGGCGGCCGTGGCGCGCTCGACGAGCGCGGTCAGGCGGCGCGCAAAGTCCGCGGGGTCTTCCAGCGGACTGCCCTCGGCGATCAGCGACTGATCATACAAGGTGCGGATCCAGGAGCGGACATCCTCGGACTCGGGTGCCGCCGTGTAAGCGCGCTCCAGGTTGGCGACCACGGGATGCTCCGTGTTCACCTCCAGGATGCGCTTGGACGACGGCACGTCCATCTTACGCGCACGCAGCAGCTGCTCGATGTGCGGGGCCATCGCGCCGTCGGCGATCACCAGGCAGGCGGGCGAATCCGTCAGACGGCGCGAGGCTCGCACCTCCGAGACCTTGTCGCCCAGCACCGCCTTCATGTGCGCGAGCAGCGACTCGCGCTCGGCGCCGGACTTCTTCTCGCCATCCTTCTTTTCGGCGTCCGAGCCCTCTTCCGCCTCGAGCTTCAGGTCCTCGGTCATGGCGTTGAGCAGGGGCTTGCCTTCGAACTCGTTCAGGCTGCTGACTGCGAACGGATCGATCGGATCGGTCATGTACAGCACCTCGTAGCCGCGCTGGCGCAGGCCTTCGAGGTGCGGGCTCTTCTCGATCAGCGCCCGCGAGGTGCCGGCGGCGTAATAGATGGCCTTTTGCTCCGGCTTCATGCGCGACACGTAGTCGCCCAGGGTGGTCCAACCCTCCTTGGTGGAGGACTCGTACTGGACCAGCTTGGCAATCCGCGTGCGCTCGGTCTCCGCGAAGTGCAGCCCTTCCTTCAGCACGGTCCCGTAGGCCGCCCAGAACGTGTCGTAGGTGGCCTGGTCATCCTTGCGCAGCTCCTCCAGCAGCGACAGCGTGTGATTGGTGATCTGCTTCTTGATCACGCGGGTCGCGCTGGAGTCCTGCAGCATCTCGCGCGAGACGTTCAGCGGCAGATCCTCCGAATCGACCACGCCGCGCACGAAGCGCAGGTAGCGCGGCACCAGATCGCTGCAGTTGTCGACGACAAACACACGCCTCACGTGCAGGCGCACGCCGTGCTTGGCCTCGGCGTCGAACAGATCGAATGGCGGGCGCTTGGGCAGGAACAAGAGCGCGTAGAACATCTGCGTGCCCTCGACTTGGAAGTGCTTGTAGGCGAGCGGCTCCTCCCAGTCGTGCGTCAGGTGCTTGTAAAAGCCCTGATATTGCTCCTTGGTCAGGTCCTTGGGCGACCGACGCCAGAGCGCGCTCGCCTGATTGACTCGCTCGAACTTGGCCTCCTCCTCGGCGGCATCACTCCCCTTGGTAGAGCCAGTCGCGAGCAGCTCGATCGGATGCGGGATATAGTCGGAGTAGCGCTCGATCAGCTGCCGGAGCCGGAAGCTCTCCAGGAATTCACGGCGCTCCGGCTTGACGTGCAGAATCACCGAGGTGCCCTGAACGTCGCGATCTGCCGGCTCGATCGTGAAGCTTTCCTTGGCGTCGGAGGTCCAGCGAAAGGCCTGCTCCGCCCCGGCAGCCCGGCTCACGACCTCGACGCGGTCGGCAACGAGGAAAGCGCTGTAAAAACCGACCCCGAACTGCCCGATCAGCTGTGGGCGGTCCGACGCCTTGTCGCGCTGCGCCGCCTCCAGAGCCTCCATGAACTGCCGGGTGCCGGAGCGCGCCAGCGTGCCGAGGTTGTCCTCGAGTTCCTGCGCGGTCATGCCGATCCCGTTGTCCCAGAAGGTCAGCGTCTGATGCTGAGCGTCGGCCGAAACCTTCACGGCGAGCGTGGTATCGGCTGGCATCAATTCAGGCCGGCTCAGGCTCTGAAAGCGCAGCTTGTCGAGTGCGTCCGAGGCGTTGGAGATCAACTCGCGAACGAACACCTCGGGATTGCTGTAGAGCGAGTTGACCACCAGCTTCAGTAGCTGGCTCACCTCGGCCTTAAACGGACGGACGGTTGGATCAGTCATGGGTAGCAACAAACCTGGCTGGAGGTTTCGGACCGCAGGATTGCCATGACCGCCTTGCTGTCAAGCCCTGGGCTCTTCCGGGGGCGAACCCGCGGCAGCACGGGCGCCCCAACGTCGCATGGACTTCTCCCCTTGGCTGGGCTAGCTGCATCGCCTCGAAGGGCCCCTCCCCATGACCGAGCTTTCCGAGTCCCATTGGCGCCACTGCAGCATGTGCAAGGTGGGCATCGGCTTCGAGGCGGAGTACTTCACCTGCAGCGTCTCCACCTGCAACCGCAAACGCACCGGGTTGTTCTTCTGCTCGCTCCCTTGCTTCGAGGCGCATCTGCCCACGGCCAGGCATCGCGACGCTTGGGCAGAGAGTCAACGCTCGCCCTCCGTCGCGGCGGCCCAGGCGGAGAGCGAGGCAGAAGCGGGCGACGAAGAGGACTCGGAAGAACTCGGCGAGGCGCCAGGCGCACCGCAGCGACGGATCGTGTCCGGCGCGCGCCCCGCGCCTCCGGAAGCCGCTGAGGAGCGCGGCGAGTCTGGGTCGGATGTCCTCATCGTCGTGTCAAAGCTGAAGAAGTATGTCCGGGACCGCTCGGGCATGAATACCTCCGACGCGGTGGTAGCGGTCCTGTCCGATCACGTGCGGGAGCTGTGTCGAGAGGCCATTCGGCAGGCGGGGCAGGATGGCCGCCGCACGGTGCTCGACCGCGACTTCACGAAGGTGCTCGAGCAATTCACCGGGGCGAGCCACGAGGGCAATTTTCGCTCCCGGCGTTGACAGGTTTCCTTGGGCCGTGCGAAACCACCGCGCCGGTAGCGGCAAACACGATCGATACAGCATGCGCAAGACCTCCTTGATTGTCGCCCTGGCCGCTGGTCTCGCACACGTGGTCGGCGCGCCCGGGTTGGCTTCGGCGCAGCAGCCCGAGCCACCGCCCGCTCCCGTCGAGCCCAAGGCGCCAGAGGCAGCGCCTGCCCCCGGTGTTGCGCCGCCTGCCCCGTCCGATGCGGCGCCCGCTCCGTCGTCAGAACGGTCGCCAGAACGACAGCCTGCCGAAGAACCTGCGGCGGAGCCCCCTGCCGCGGCGCCGTCGCCGCTCGGGGACCGTTCGCTCTTCCCCAACCCTTCGCTCGACTCCGATAACCTCAAGCGCCAGGGCGAAGAACGGCCGGACGCGCGCCACCAGGGCGGCTCGGTCACGCTAGAGGGCATTTTCGCCGAGGACTGGTGGTCGCACGCGCGCCCGATCTTCGAGTTCCACGGCTATTTCCGCACGCGTTCGACGCTGTTCTATAATTTCTCCCTCGGCCGTCGCGATCCGCCCGCCAATTCGCTGTACGCGCCCCCCACGGACAATCAGTACACGACCGTGGTCGGCACCATGCCTGCCGGGCCCGTGGGTCCCGTGCTGTGCCGCGATGACGAGACGGATGCCCCCGTCGCGAATGCCAATAGCCCGCTGCGCGCTTGCCGCAACAAGACGCAAGCCGGCGCCAACATGCGCTTTCGGCTCAATCCCGAGCTGCACATCTCGGACAACCTGCGCGTGATGACCCAGATCGACATTCTCGACAATGTCGTCCTGGGCTCCAGCCCGGAGGGCTACGCGCTGAACCCGTCGAGCACCGGCGGGTACGCAGTCCAGCAGCGCAGCAGTTATCTGCCGAACGGATATCTCGACACCACCCAGTCGCCTCCGCGCTCGGGTGTCAATTCGCTGCAAGACTCGATCAGCGTGAAGCGCGCCTGGGCGGAGTTCACGACGCCGCTCGGTGAGGCCCGCTTCGGACGCATGCCGAACAACTGGGGCCTCGGCATGCTCTACAACTCGGGCGACGGCCATGACGACGACGCACAGTCGACGGTGGACCGCATCATGTTCGCCACCGGGATCAAGCTGATTGATCTCATGATCGCGGGCATGTGGGACTTCCCCAACGAAGGCCCCACCACGGGCCTGCCCTACGAGGGCGGCGAGCAGTACGACCGCGGCGGCCAGGACGACGTCAACCAGTACGGGCTCATGATCTTGCGCCGCAAGAGTCCCGAGCTGACCAAGCTGGAGCTCTCGCGCGGCAACCTGGTCTTCAACACGGGTCTGTACGTCAACTACCGCACCCAGACGCTGGCCAACGACCGATCGGGCGCTACGGGCGAGAGCAATGTTGGCGCCAACGTGCCCAACGCAGATCCCGCCACCCTTTCCAACCAGGGCTATTCGCGCCGCGGTCTCAACATGTGGGTGCCGGACCTGTGGCTCCAGCTGTTGTACAAGAAGCTGCGGGTGGAGGCCGAGGTCGCTTCGGTGCTGGGCAGCGTGGAGAGCATCGCTGTGGGCGACAATGGCGCAGCCTTCATTGGCGGCGGCGCTTCCGAAAAGCGCAAGCTGAACCAGTGGGGCTTTGCCTTCGAGCTCCAACAGAAGTTGGTCGAAGATCGGCTGCGCCTCAACTTCAAGACCGGCTGGGCTTCGGGAGATCCCGACGCCTTCGATCCCGATGCACCCGGCAACCTGATCCCGGGCTCGGCCGAGACGCAGGTCAATGACGACACGATCTCGACCTTCCGCTTCCACCCGACCTATCGCGTCGACAACATCCTGAACCGCTACATTCTGCAGCGCGTTCAGGGCACGTACTACTTCAACCCGAGCCTGGAGTATGACTTCTCCCGGCAGCCCAACGGGCAGCGCATGGGCGGCGGCATCTACGCCACCTGGACGCGTGCGAGCGAGTTCGTGCAGACGCCGGGACATGCCGACGATCTTGGGCTCGAGCTGGGCGGCTCGCTCTACTTCCAGTCCAAAGACGGCGCCATCAACGACGATCCGACGCGCATGGGCGGCTTCTTCGGTCAGCTGCAGTACTCGGTACTGTTCCCGCTCGACGGGCTCGGCTACCAGGCGTTGCCGCGGCAGCAGCTCGGGATCGACACCTCCGCTGCCCAGATGTTGCGCCTGTACCTCGGTGTGATGTTCTAGGTTGATGTCGAGACTGGGGCGAAACGCTTGGCCCCGTGTTCCACACATCGGAAGCCGCGAGTAGCTGTGCCGCTGTGGTGCGGCGAGCGCCTCGTGCCGGCACGCGCCAGTTCGAACTGCCCCGTTCTGCACTCGGTTTTTGCCCCGTGAGACGGCAAGAGCGCTCAACTCACATCGTGGCGATGCCGTTTATAGAGGCAGGATGGCTCTGCCCGAATCCGCGCCGGCGGCGCCTGCCCTCGATGCGCCCCCTGACCAACAAAGCACGGGCGCTTCCGGCATGCGCATCAAGGTCG
Source organism: Polyangiaceae bacterium (assembly GCA_025936205.1). The sequence goes on from JAICTU010000014.1 coordinate 36,177, forward strand.
CGACGCGACCGGCCGCGGTCGGCACCACCTGGCTCGATCTGTTTCAGCCGGGCGCGCCTTCCGAGCTGACGCTGGAAGCGCGCGTGCGCGTGATCGCGGATGTCGCGGGCGCCCTGATCCAGATCCACGACAACTCCGGAATTCCGCGTCCGCATCGCCGCCATGGCCGGCTGACGCCGCGGCACATCCTGGTCACCGTGGACGGCAGCGCGTGCCTGTTTCACGTCAAGGAGCCCTTCTCGCGCTTGCTGCCGCCGCAGCCCGATCTGGGGTACCTGGCACCGGAGCTCCTGACGCAGTCCGCATCGGCGAATCAGCAATGCGATGTCTTCAGCCTGGGCGTGCTGCTCTGGGAGGCGCTGGACAACGGGCGCTTGTTCCCGCACCGGCGCGCTGCCGCGATCAGCCGACTCAGCTCGCGCTCGCTGCCCGCGCCGCGCGCCAGCGAAGAGTGGGCGCTACCGCTGTGCGATGTGGCGTTGCGCGCGCTCTCGCACGACCCCGCCGAGCGCTATGCGGACGCGACCGCCTTCTGGCTCGCGTTGCGCGAGCACCTTCCGCCCCCCGACGCCGGGCGCGCCGCGCTCTCGCGACTCGTGCAGGCAGCGCTGAAACTCGAGCTCACCTCCGAGATCCGCGCGGTCCCACCGTATCTGGTACCGAACGCCCTCGCGACGCTGAGCCGCCCACCCGAGGGACCGGAGCAGGCAGTGCTCGAGCCCCAGGCCGCTCGCTATTCGCTACAGCCCGAACCGAGCAGCCGCCGGCCCAACCTGGGCCCGGCATCGTTCATTCCCGACGCGCCCGACCCTGCCTGGCTGCTCTCGGATCCGCCGCCTGCTTCCTCCCGTCCGAGCTCTGGCGTGGTCGACAAGGGCGAAGCCGCAGGGCGCTCCGAGAAGCCCAGCAGCGCCGAAAGGACCGTGTCCGATGCGCCGGTCTCGGCAGAGCCGGCGGAGAAGCCACAGCTCGCCGAGCACCCCGAGAGGCAAGAGCGGCCGCGGACCAGCAAACGGCCCAGCGCCGAGCCGCCGCTCTCCACCTTGCGCATGAACCTGCAACGCGAGCTGGTCGACAACTCGCTGCCCTTCTTCGTCGCGAGCCAGCCCGCCGCGCGACCATTCCCGTGGGGCGCCTTGAGCTTTGCCGCGCTGATTTTCTTCGGCGTGGGTGCGGCGGTCGCGTTCGGTGCTGTGAGCGCGCTGCGCGCGTCGCGCTCGGACGTGGTCGTGCACGAGCGCTCCATCATCGAACCGGCACCAAGTGCCGCGGACCTACCGCGCATGTTGCCCGCACCGCCGGCAGCGCCGCAACCTGCCCTGGCGCCGGCTCCTCCCGCGCCCGTGACGGCACGCGCGCCCGCCCTCCCTGCGCCGAGCCCGGCCGCTCCGAGCAAGGCGCCCGAAGCGCGTTCCGAGCCCGCACACAAAGCTCCTCCGCCCCGGCGCGTGGTGAGCAAGCCCAGGCCACGGCCCTTGCCGGTGCGTTCGACGAATCCGGTAGAGCCCCCGAAGGACGGCACGGACCCGTCCAAGCAGGAGCTCGAAACCCTGCCCTTCACGGCTCAGCCCTACTGACGGTCCCGCCACGTACGGCCCGGCCTTCCGCTCCGTGGTGAGGGTCGCGGCGCTGCGCTAGATCGGCTCGGATGGCGTGGTTGGGATCGCTCGCGGGTCGGGCACTGGTGACCGCCGCCTTGCTCGGCTGCGGAGGCCCTCCCGCTGACGCGCCCGCGTCCCTCCAGCTCGAGCGTTACCCCGGATATCCCGCGACGACCTCGCGCCTCGCGGCGAGTCTGGGCGGCAATTTCCAGAAGTCCTGCCATGCAACGCTGGTGGCTCCTTCCTGGGCGTTGACCGCGGCGCACTGCTTTGCGGGCGTCGAGCCCAGCGCGCGCGGCACGCTGCGAGACTTCGAGCGCGGCTTTTCGGTCAGCGACGTGGAGCTCTATCCCGGCGCCCACGTGAGCGGTGAAACCCACATCGCCAGCGGCTGGGAACGCGGCGACTTCGTACCTGCGCACGATCTGGCGCTGGTGCCCCTACGGCCTGCCGTGACGGAGGTGGCTGCGGCTCATTTGTGGCGGCCCGCCCAGGACTGCGATCTGAGAGGGACGGAAGGCCTCATCGGCGAGGTCGGGCTGGCCGGAGACGATGGTGAGGGCTGGACCGCACAGGCAGCGGTCCTGGGCAGCGTTGCGGCCACGACGCTGCTGGGCGCCGGCTGCGAGGGCTCGCTCCTGGCCGCGCGC
>JAICTU010000179.1 GCA_025936205.1 Polyangiaceae bacterium
CTTGCGGATCTTGTAGTCGACGGGATTCACCGAGGCAGCGACGAGGCGCACCAGCGCCTGCTTCGGCCCCGGCACGGGCCGCGCCACGTCTGCGATCTCGAACCGCTCGGGACCGCCAAAATCACGGATGATGGCTGCTTTCATGGCGCACGACTCTGCCGGACGAGGCGCGCCTTGTCGAACCGTTTGGCGCTCCGTGCATGGGCCTTCACACGGCCGGCGACACGGCTTGTCCCGCGTGCTCACAGATCGCATGAATATTGCGACGGCTGGCCTGTCGTTGCACGAATCGCAGCTCGACGAATCCGCGTTCATGGGAAGAATCACGCTGAATTTCTCGATCTCGAACACGCGCTGAGAGCGCGCGCTAGCGAAGTCGATCGATGCGATCTCAGAAATTCATGCGAAATTCCGCATTGCAAAAACAAAGCGGCGCGTGGTTTAGGGCGCGCATGAAACATACCTACATCGCCGTCCACGGCGTCGCGCGCACGGTTGCGCGTCTTCTTGCAGCTTCCATGCTGTGCTTCGCGATCGCCGGCTCCGCGCCGGCGATCGCCACTCCCAGCTCACCCGGCGCGCTGAGCAAGCTCGAAAGCGCCTGCGCGAGCGGCGATGCCGTGCAGTGCAATGACCTCGGCGTCAGCTACGTCCACGGCTCCGGCCGCGCGGACGCGCAGCGCGCCTTTGGCGCCTTCGCTCGCGCTTGCAGCGGCGGCAGCCCGGACGGCTGCAGCAACCTGGGGGCACTGTACGAAAGCGGTGTCGGCGTCGCCGCGAACTTGCCCCTGGCAGCCGAGATGTACGAGCGTGCCTGCAATGCAGGCAATGCCCTCGGCTGCTCGAACCTCGGCGCGCTCTACGCGCGCGGCCGCGGCGTCGCGCGCAACGTGGTGCAAGCCCAGCGCCTGTTCCTGCTCGCGTGCGACAACGGCAGCGCCGCCGGCTGCAACAACCTGATGCAGTACTCGGCGCCTCACTCGTGAGGTAGATGGTCGCTGCCGGACTGGTCGCGGCCGGCACACCGATCGGCGTGCTCGCCTACGCAGGCGAGCGCGCCGTGGGCTGGTGCTCGGTCGCGCCGCGCGAGAGCTACGTCAAGCTCCAGAGCTCCCGCACCATGCCCCGCGTCTCCGGCGCGCCCACGTGGATGGGCCCACTCCGATCTGCGTACGGAAATGTGCGCGCTCTGCCCGCGCCGGCCCTGCGCGCTCCCCAGTGCTAACCTGAAGTGCTCGGCGCTCGCAGCGAGCGCACCACGACACATGCAGGACCGGAGCACCTCGAGCGAGCCCTGCGCGGAGCCAGCCCGCGTGGCGATCGTGCGAGCCGTGCTCGACTGGTTCGGCTGGCGGCTCACGGGCGAGCCACCCACGGCGCCCCGCTGCGTGATCGTCTTCGCGCCGCACACCTCCAACTGGGACTTCCCCCTGCTGCTGCTCGTGCGCATCGCCTTTGGGCGACAGGTGCGCTACCTCGCCAAGCACACCCTGCTGCGGGGCCCCTTCAGCTGGTTCTTCCGCGCCACGGGCGCGATCCCGGTCGAGCGCAGCCAGCACCAGGACCTCGTCCGCTACCTGAGCGAAGTCTTCGAACGCAGCCCTGCGCTCTGGCTCGCGCTCTCCCCCGAAGGCACGCGCAAGAAGACCGACCACTGGAAGAGCGGCTTCTACTACATCGCGCTCGAAGCGCACGTCCCCGTGCTGCTCGTCTTCGTCGACGCCCGGCGCCGCGAGTGCGGAGTGGGGCCGCTGCTCACGCTGAGCGGCGATCCGGAGCGGGATCTAGAACCGATCCGCGCTTTCTATGCGGACAAGCGCGGCATCGTGCCGGAGAACGCGAGCGAGATTCGCTGGCAGGACTGACGCGTGCGGAGGGCACAGCGGGCTCATTCTGGAGCCGATGAGGGACTCGCGGTGGCGAGCGCCATGGCGCATTCGTTGACGAAACGCGCACGAGCATTCGGCCGACGCGGCGGAGCCAGACGCCAAGATGTTGTCGTTCCCTGAACAGGGAGAGCGCGCACGAGTGCGCAACTCGTTTCGCGGAATGCCGATCTTTGAGCGGGCTACGTCGACTCACGATGTGTCGCGCGTGCGCGAAGATACAACTCTCGCGACCTTGACTTCAAAGCAGAGTCAGCCTAGGTCGGGCGCATGTGGCGAGGGAGTCTGGGGTGGGTTGCGTGCGCCTTTTTCGGTGTCGCGCTGAGTGGCTGCGAAGGGGAAAAGCGACCTTACACTTACGTGGCGCAAAACCTGCCGGATGCGTCCGCAACAGGTGCTTCGACAGGGAGTGGACCCGCGCGCCCCGAAAGCGGAGTGTCCGGAGACATTGCGCTCACCGGGGGCGAAAGCGAGAGCGTTGCCGGGGCGTTGGGCGCGGCGTGCCACGAGGGCAGTGAATGCAGTAGCGGCAACTGCGCGGACGGCGTGTGTTGCGACTCACCCTGCAGCGAGTTGTGCGCAGCCTGCAATCTACCGGGCACCACGGGCGCGTGTTCGGTCGCGCCGAGCGACCCGCTCTGCCCGCAGGCCACTTGCCAGGTCAGAGCAGCGAGTGTCGCCCGTTGAACAACGGAAGTGCGACGGTCAATTGCGAAGCCATCGGCGTGTGCCGAGCAGGAGCCGAATGCATCGCACAGCCCGCGGCAGTGGGCACACCGTGTCAACAGGGCACGGGCACGTGTGATGGGCAGGGTGCCTGTCTCGTGCCCAACAAGAAGGCGCTGGGAGAAGCCTGTCAGGCTGACGGCGATTGCTCGGAAGGACACTGCGTTGCCGGTGGGCAAGGCGGCGCACGGATCTGCTGTGACTCTGGCTGCGATGGCGTCTGCCAGACCTGCAGCGCAGCCGGCCGCTGTGAGGTCACTCCGGCGACCGATCGTCGTTGCGGCGCGGTCACTTGCCCACCGGACAACGCATGCCGCAACTACGTCGACACGATCACGGACAATCTCTGTCGTTCGTTCGGGCAGTGCCGCAGCGATCTGGACTGCGTCAGCCCCGACTTCTTTACGAGCCTGCTCCCGAGCGCTCAGTGCGTTTGCGATCCATCGTCCGGATCATGTTCCCTCGCAGCCGGCACATCCTGCGATCAAAACATTCAGTGTGCCTCGGGGGCCTGTGTCCAGACAGCACCGATGGTGGGCGAAAGTGCTGCTCCGAAGCCTGTGCCGCGGGCTTGTTCTGCAGCAGTGCAGGGACCGGCTGCGTGCAATGCGAGGGGTTGCAGATCACGTGCAACGGCAACGAGCAGCGCACTTGCAATGCGGGCACCATAGTCGCCGCCGTCTGCCGCAACGGCTGCACGCCGGGTACAGGTTGCAATACATTGCCCCCTGTGGGCTTCCTTTGTGATGGGGGTCAGTGCGCGGCCAGCGGCGTGTGTCAGCAGGATACGGGCGGACAGTCCCGCTGCTGCGTGCGGAATTGCGCTGCAGAGGGCAAGGTCTGCTCGCCTACCGGCAGCTGCGAGTGCCCGCAAGGTCAGGTCGCTGCAGATAACAACTGCCTGCTGGAGCCTGGTGACCCCTGCCAAAACACGGGCCAATGTCAGACGGGCCTCAGCTGCGTGGACGGCGTCTGTTGCCGTGAAGCCTGCAGTGGTTACTGCGAGCGTTGTGAGGCAGGGACTGGAACCTGCGTGGCCATCGCTGCCGGTCAACAAGAAACCGATCCGGCTTCCGGCAACAACTGCTCCAATGGTTTCCAGTGCACGGGCCAGCGCAATGGCTGCAAGGCTCGGACTGGGCAGGCGTGCTCGAGCACCGATGGCTCGGACTGTGTCTCGGGCAGCTGCGAGGCGACCGTTGGCGGAGGGGCGCGTGTGTGCTGCAGCCAAGCTTGCGACGGGGTGCTGGGCTCTTGCCGCAGCACCGGACAAGGCTGTGTGCAGTGTGAGAGCGCCGCTCAGTGCGGCAATGGCTGCAACATCGCCCAGGGCACGTGCAATCCGCTGAAGAATCCTGGTGACACCTGCACTGTCGCCGGCCAGTGCTCGACGAATAGCTGCGTGCGTGCCGCCGGCAACAACAACGTCAGCCTTTGCTGTGGCAATTGCGCCGCTGGTCAGCTTTGCAACGCGCAGGGGCAGTGCGTGAATCCCCAGAGTGAGCTCGGTGGCAACTGCAGCACGAACGCCAATTGTCGCGTTGGTGTTTGCTCGGGTGGCGTCTGTTGCAGCAGTGCTTGCGATCTGAACTGTCAGATGTGCAGCAGCGGCGGGGCTTGTCAGAGTAATGGGGCTTGCGATGTGTTTGATTGCATCGCCCCCAATCCGCCGGCGGTCACGGCCAATCTCCCTGCCAACAACATCTTCGTGTTGCCAGGTTCCGCTCCGCCAGTTGCGCGCGGAGGTACCGTACGCGATGGTCGGTACACACCAACCAGAATCGATATCTTCGCCGAATTGACTGGTGCAGTCCGAATCCCGACATATGAGTTTCGTGGTCGCTCGGTTCAAATTTCCGAGCAAGACTTTGCGGGGTTTTCTCCGCCAGTGAGCTTCGCTCCCGAGTTCCACTACACAGGGACGTTCACGACTTCAGGAGCCTCTCTGACTTTCGACGTCGATCTCTGCGAGACGCAGTTCAACGGGATAACGCTCAGCACGCAAGCGCTGCAGTACACCGCGACTGCGAACGGGCTGATAGCAATATCTCAGCAGGTCGTCGGCACCGTGGCGGTCACGTATGCGCGCCAGTAGGCGCGGCAGCGCCATACATTTGCAGGTCGAGATGGGCTAGGCGCTCTTCTCGACCTGTGTCTTGAAACACTCAATTGTTGCCGAGCAGGCCCAGCATGGCTTGCCCGTAGCGCGCGCCGAAGGTGCGTTGAGCGGCGAGGTTGAAGTGCAGGTTGCCGTACATGTCTTGCGATGCGGGCACGGCCTGAAAGCTCTGGTCGGCCTTGGCCACGGCGGCTCTCGAGATCGTGTTCGGCAGCCCGTCAATGACCGAGTTCATGCCGCCGCAGCAACCGGAGGGAAGCAGTTCACCCGCCACGAACGCTGCGTTCGGGACATTCAGATCGGCGCGCAAGCGGTCCACGACGTTCTTGACGCGTCCGGGCCACGTCGCGGTGTTGCCGCCCGCGTCGCTCTCGCCCTGGTGGAAGATCATGCCGCGGATCTCGCCACGCTGCTGCGCCATCTTCGCGCGGTTCAGCAGGTTGGTGTAGTTGGTCTGCCCGGGCTGGAAGGTGTCGATGCTGACGCCGGGAACGGCGCCGGGGACGAGCAGGATCGTGTCGTTCGGGAAGGCGTCGGCGATCGTCTTGGCGAAGTAGTCGCCGGGGCCAACGCCGGGGCCTTGCCCGCCGGTGCCGGGCTGGCCCACACAGCCGTGCAGCGGGGGCTGTGCCGGCACCCACTGGTTGGTGCCATGCTTGCCGCAGCTGGTGATGGTCAGCACCTCGACGCGCGGATTGATCGTCAGGTCTTGCTGCTGGGGGTTGGGTACGCCCCACATGTTCGACTGCCCAAAGAGCAAGAAGACCTGCGTGCGCGCGGTGGCCGGTGGAGTCTGCGCGGGCGGCGTTGCCGGGGGCTGCGTCGGCGGTGTCATTTGAGCCGGCGGGGTCGGCTGCGCCGGGGGCGTTGCGGCGCCCATGTCGTCGGTGTTCTGTGGAGGCGCTACCGGTGTGTTGGTGCCGGCAGGCGGCCCTTCACTGTTGCTCGGCGGCGTGGCGACCCCGGAGGGTTGCTGGGTATTGCTGGCTGCCGGGGTTTCGTTCGTGGGTGGCGTGTTCGCGGAGGGATTCGACTGGGTCGTGGTGCCGCCCGAGAAGGGGGGCAGAGCCGCGCCGTTGTCCTCGTCCGTTGCGTCACCACCACCACACGCGGCGAAGAAGAGGACCGCCGCGCTGACTAGCCCCAATCGCTGGAAAACGTTTCCCATAAGTACGCTCCGTGCAACTCCGAACGGGCAATTTACCCGAATTGAAGGGCGCTGGAAACGCTTCCAAGAAATAGCCATCACGGCGGCCCGATCGAGGCTCCGTTGTATCGGTGTCTCTGGATTTTGGTGACACGGTCGCAATGGGACGGGCGGGATTGGGGAAAAAGCGGCCTGCACGGCGCGATTCGGAACAAAGGCCGCAGCCTAGCCCTGAACCCCGTCGGAGGAGGTCTCGGAGAAGAGGCGTGCCGCGAGGGTCGCCAGCGGGAGCCCTTCGGGAATTGGACCTTCATTTTCCATGAGGAACGTGGAGGAGCACTTTCAGGTGGTCGGCAGTGCCGAGCGGTGGAAGTGCACGATCTGCCAGCTCTCGCCGCGCTTCTCGAGGATGAAGCTGACGCGGCCGTCGCGCTGGTAGACGGTGCCGTCTTTGGTGCCGGTGACGCGGTCCATGCCGGTGACGAGGACGACGTTGTCGGAGAGCACTTTCACCGAGTGGTCGAGCAGTTGGGCGCCGCGGGGCTTGTCCTTGGTCAAGGCGGCCTCGAAGTAGCTGCGAATCTCGCTCGGGGCCGTGACGAGGCTCTTGCTGCCGGTGCCAAAGAATAGAGCATCGGGCGCGTACAGGCCGACGATGGCGTCGACGTTGGATTCGTTGAAGGCGGTGGCCCAGCGCTGCACGACCTGGAGCGCGTCCTTTTCCGGGTTCGCGGGGGTGGCACGGCATGCGGACAGGGCCAGGGCGCAGGCCAGCGCTGCACCCGACAGTCGATTGAGGTGGCTTTCCATGCGGGCATTCGCCTCGACCGCCGGCGCGGCGTCAAGCCCGGAGGTTCCACTGCTTGTGTACGCGGCCGGCGGCACTAGGCTGGGGTGGTCATGGCCACTTCCAACGACGCTTCGTTCGAGACCCGCGTGCGCTGGGTCGGGGCTCACTCGCGCGAGCCGCTCGGTCCGCGCAGCTACACACGGGACTTGCTCGTGGAGCCGGAGGGCAAGCCTTCGATTCCCGGCTCCGCCAGCTCGCGCTTCTTTGGCGACGACGGCCGCTACAATCCGGAAGACTTGATGCTGGCGTCGCTCGGCGAGTGTCACCTGCTCACGTATCTGGCGCTGGCTGCCAAAGCGGGCATCCGCGTTACGGCGCTCTCGGCGCAGGTGAGGGGAACCATCGGCAGGGTCGAGGGGAAGATGCGCTTCCGCGAAGCGACAATCCGGGTCGTCACCGAGATCGCGGCAGGCGCGGACGCGGAGCAGGCGCACCAGTTGCACGAGCCCGCTCACGAGCATTGCTTCATGGCCAGCTCGGTCAATTTCCCCGTGCGGATCGAGGCGACCGTGACGAGTCCCCAGCCAGGTTCCTAGCAGAACTGGGAGTAGTCCCGTACCTGCATCGTGTCGTGGAGCCTCGTGCGCAGGCGGCCGAGTGCCGAGAGGGTGCGCAGCAGGGGCTGCGGCAAGCCTCCGAGGGCACGCAGCATCTGAGTCTGCAGCCAGAGCGCCGTACGGCTGTCGGGGATCAGCGTGCGAGCCGTCTGCAGCGCAAAGACGCGGCTGCCTTGCACGTAGTCCATCAGCGCGGCCTCGTAGGCAGGAAAAGCCCGCGTGTGGTCGCCGCGCGCTGCCGCCAGCTCGCCAGCAAGCACATATGCGCCCACCACCGCGAGGCTCGTGCTGCCACCCACCGCCGGTCCGGGGCAGTACCCCGCGTCACCGGCCAGCGTCACGCGCCCGCGCGACCAGCTGTCCATGCGCAGCTGGGTGATGGAGTCGAAGTAAAACGCGGAGCTGGTCGCGAGCTCCTCGAGCAGGCGCGGCACCTCCCAGCCGAGCCCGGCGAAGGCCTCCCGTAGGCATTGCTTCTGGGCGGCGATGTCGCGGTGATGTACGCGCAGGGGGCGATCGCTGCGCCAGAAAAAGACAGCCCGCGCATCCGGCAGGTTGCGCGCGCTGTAGAGCCCGACCACCCGCCGCACGCTGCTGTACAGCAGTACACGATTGCTGAGCTCGAGATGATTGGGCAGCGTCAGGACGGCGAGGTAGGCACCGAGAAAATGGCTGAAGTCCGCTTCGGGACCGAAGACGAGGCGCCGTACGCCCGAGTGCAGTCCATCGGCTCCGACCACGAGCTCAAAGCGGCGCGCCGGGCCCTGCTCGAACTCCACATCGACGCCGCCCTCGTCCTGGCGTAGCTCGCGGATCGCGTTGCCGAACAGCGTCTCCACGCGCCCGCCCAGGCCGCCGTGCAAGACCTCGCTCAGCTCATCTCGCAGGATCTCGATGTGCCGATCCGAGAAGGCCGCCATGACCCGGGCCAGGTCCACTTCCACGGGCGGGCAACCCTCGCGCAGCAACGTCATATGGTCGGTGCCGGTGCTCCGGCTCTGCACCAGCGGCAGCAGGCCCATCCGCTCCACGATGCCGATCGAGGGGCTGAACAAGTCGACGGCGTGCCCGCCCGTCTTGCGCGCGCGGGGCGCGCGCTCCACCAGCGTCGGCTGAAAGCCGTAGCGCTGCAGCCAGTATGCCAGCACCGGGCCGGCGATGCTCGCCCCCGAGATCAGGATCCGCATGGCTCTTCCTCCCTGTTCTTGCGTCGGGTAATTTACCTACCGGTAAGTAACTTAAAGAAAGCACCGCGCGCGGGTGAGGGCAAGGGATTACTTTTGTGACGTCGTCCGCAGTACACTGATCGCATGGCGAGACCGACGGACACCCGCGAGCGCATCTTGTCCGCCGCGCGTGTCTTGTTCACGGAGCGGGGGGTGCAGCAGACCAGCCTGCGCGACATCGCAGAGCACCTGGGGCTCACCAAGCCGGCGCTCTACTACCACTTCGACTCGCGGGAGGCGCTGCTCGCCAGTCTGGTCCAGCCGCTGATGGATGATTGCGAAGCGTTTGTGTCGGAGCGCGCCGGCGCGCCGCCGCCCGAGCTCCGCAGGTTTCTCTCCGACTACTTCGATCTCCTGCATCGCCACCGCGAGTTGCTGACGCTGCTGGTCCGCGACCTGTCCACGCTCGGCGCGCTCGACCTGGGCCGTCGCCTGATCGAATGGCGGCAGCGCATCACCGTGCTGCTGGTCGGATCGCGTGCTTCCCTGGCCGACCGCGTGCGAGCGACGGTGGCGATCGGCGGGCTCTCCGACTGTATCGTTGAGCTGCCGGGTGAGCCCGTGGAAAAGGTGAAGGCGCATGCGGTGGAGGCCGCCAGTGCCGTACTGGAGGGCGCGCGCGCTTCGGTCCGGTCCGCGGCGGGCGCGCAGCGAGGCTCGACTCGACGAGCCTGATCGCCGGGCTGGGTGGGCTCCGCAGGTTCAATCGCAGCCGCGATCTTCCCGGGGCTGAGGGCGCGCTGCGCAAGCTGTGCATTCTGCGCAGCCCGCGCTGCGCAAGCTGTCCGGCGTTGCGCGAGGCGTGAGTGCCTCGTTCCGGACTGCGCAAGTCGATGACGTTGTTCGGCCTGGTGCAGCGGGTTTGAAATGATTCCTGAATCCACCGGTCGGGTGAGCCGCAGGGCTGTCCGCGTTCGGAGCAACCCAGCGCACGGCTCGGGCCAGAAGCGAAGCGTTTAGGTTGGTAAGGGCTTTGCATTAACGCGGCGAAACTCGGTCGGCGTGCGGGCGCCGCTCTTTGCATTGGTTTGAAAGGCCACGCAGACATGTATTCCGTAAAGAGTGTCGGTCGCTGGATGAGGCCGATCACGGGGGTCGCCCTGCTGATCGCCTGTGGTGCACCGCTCGATGATTCCTCGACCAGCAGCGATGACAGCACCGATCAAGAGCAGTTGGCCAGCCAGGATGAAACAGAGTTCGGCACCTCGGAAGAGGCGCTCAGCTCCTGCAATGGCCCGGATGACTCGAACATGCTCGCGGCAGGCCTGGCCGTGGCGGTCGCCAAGGAGCTCGGCCGCTGGGACGTGAACACCGACTTCGTCGTGAACAACGGCAAGCTCGCGCTGTCCACGACCGGCGCGTTGCACTGCGGCTCCAACTGCCCGCGCATCGCGGCGCTGCTCGCGCTGCAGGATGATGCCTCGAACACCATCCCGAACCACGTCGCCTCGAGCTTCCGCGCGAACCTCACCAAGTGGTACGGGCTGCAGAAAACTGCGCTGACCAACCTGGTCGCTACCAAGCTCACGCGCGACGAGGGCATCTTCCAGATCCGCTCGAAGACCACCGGCAAGTACATCGTGCCGCAGAACGGCTCGACCACGAGCGGCGTGGTGCTGGAGGAGTCGGATCAGTACACCGGCACCACCGCCTCGCAGTGGCGCGTGAAGCTGAATGGCACGAAGCGGCAGTTCGTCAACATCAAGAGCGGCCTGTGCATGGATCTGTCTTCCAACACGAGCAGCTCGACGACGATCGTGCAGCGGGCGTGCAGCGGTGCCAAAACGCAGGACTTCCGGATCGGCAACTTAAACCCAGGCATCTACACCATTCGCAGCGACTACAACCAGGCCTTCATCCCGCAGGGCGGCTCGAGCGCCAACGGCACGGATATCGTGCAGTCGACGGTGACGGGCGCGGCGCAGGAAGGGTGGGTGTTCACGCCGTATGGCAGCGGCACGCATCTGGATCTGCTGGAGACCATCACCGCCGTGTTCAGCCTCAAAGTGGCGCACACGGGCTATGGCTGGGCAGTCCAGAGCAGCAGCACGAGCGATGGGGTGCCTGTCGTCCAGCAGCCGTACGACGCAAACGATGACCGCTTCCACTGGTATGTGACGCAGGTGGGCACGTACAACAACAACGGCACCAACCAGCTGCAGTACCAGTACATGAACCGCCGCACCGGCAAGTGCATGGACCTCGACGGCTCGCGCATCGTCCAGCGCACCTGCTCGACCTCGAACACGCAGAAGTTCTTGATGGTCCCGACGGGCAACCTGCGGAACGTCATGTATGCGTGGGGCGGCAACACGGTCGACGTGCAGGGCGGTTCCACTGCGTCCGGAGCGCCCGTGGTCGTGGGCCCGGCCGGCGAGGGCTGGCAGATGTTCAATATGGTCACGTTCGACCCGATCGTCGCGATCGAGCCGCACCGCCTCAGCTACTCGTACACGGCGGCGAACGCGGCGGCCTGCGGTAACTACGACTGGTACAATATCTCGCAGCCGAACGGCATGGCGCTGGCAGACCCGAAGTCGACCTGGGTGCAGCTGATCTTCGCCGGCGGTAAGCAGACCGCGAGCGGGACCGACACCAACCCCTACCTCGCGCAGCAGGTGAACGGAAACCAGGTCGCGATCGATCCCACGTACGGCCTCGACGAGGACAGCTCGAGCAGCACCGGAAGCTGCAAGGCCGCCTGTGTCGCGATCAGCGCCTCCAAGAACCTCGCCGGCCAGTGCTGCGCGTGCAACGGTGTGACCAAGGCGTTCGTGAAATCCCCGGTAAACTCCATCACCTTCTCGTGCCAGTGATTCGAGCCCGGGCCTGAGCGCCCCGATCGAGCCCAACAGCGGCCCGGCAGCAATGTCGGGCCGCTGAGGTTTTGTCTGCGCCTCAGAACGAGAGCTCGCTGGCGAGGCCGAGCGAAGGCCCGCCGCTGACGGCGTTGCGCGCCTGGTAGCCCCCACGCGCCGAGATCCGGAATTCCTGGTTCAGCTGCACGCCGAGCTCCGCGAGCAGACGCACACCGTACTCGTCCGCGTTGGGCATGTTGGTCGCTTCAATGATCGGTGAAAGCAGGAGCCGGTCGCTCATGATGATGTCGACCTTGGTGAAGTAGCGCGAGCCGAAGCCCTGGATGCTCTCGAATCCCACGCTCAGATTGCTGCCGTATGGATCGCCGAAGGTCAGGTCGGCGCCCGCGCCCATCGAGAAGTCCACTTCGGTCACGCCGGTCACCAGGTGGCCGCCGAGATGCACGCTGTCTGCCATGCGAAGTGTCAGCCACGGAGCGGCATAGTTGAGGCCGACGTCTTTTTCACCGCTCTCGCCGTTCGTGTGCGGAGAGGTGCCGCGCACCAGGCCGAGCCGTACGCCAAACTCGCTGACCGTGCGCAGCGGACGATAGGCGTAGCTCGCTTCCAGGCGGTAGTAATGGTCGTCCACCGACTGAGTCGTGGGCGATGAATCCGGGGTGGTTCCCGGGACCAGCCGCGTGCTCTTGCCGAAGGTCACCCATTCGCCGCTGACCCGCGCCGTGGAGCGCAAGCCGCTCACACGGCGCAGCGCGGCCTTCTCGGCGGCTTCGTCCTCCTCCAGCTGCACCTGCACCGGAAAGGGATGCTCGCGACTGGCGAAGCCGGGCAAACGCTGCCCGTCCGGCAGCTCGAGCTCGATGGCGTAGCTCAAGCCCCCGTCGCGCACGTCCTCCGGACCGATCACGGCCAGGTACGACTGCGCCCCGCGCTGGAAGGGCACCTCGTGGAACGCGGTCTCTCCGGCTTCACGGTGCAACAGCAGCGCGCGCCCGAGCGCCTCCGGATGAGCGAAGTCCGCGAGCACCTGCAGCGGCTGGGCCGCCTGTGCGTTGGAGACCGGCGCATGATGGAGCTCGGGCAGGACCGGAGCTGGATCGGCCGACGCCGCCGCGGCCAGGAGCAGGCCGGCACCCAGCACGAGCGAACGCAAACAGAGCTGCTGCATTACCATGAGTAGAGGACTCCTCCACCGAAGCCGGGCCCGGAGTGCTTGATGTTGCGGCCCTGGTACGAGCCGCGGACGCTGAGGACCAGATCGGGCAAGATGCGGTAGCCGACCTGCGCAATGCCGCGCACCCCGACATCGCTCTGGCCCGTGGAGGTATTTTCCACGCTGGTGTTGTCGTTTTGCGGCCGCACCTCGTCATTCCGGACGATCACGCCTGCCGGTTGATTGCCCACCTCCGAGCGCAGCACGATCGGAAACATCGAGAGCGGCGCGATCGTCAGCTGGGTGATGCCGCGCACGCCGATGGTCCCCAGGATCTCTCCACCGATGGTCACGTTGGTACCTTGATCGCTGCCGATGCGCAGGTGCCCCTGCAACCCGCCGCTCACGCCGTTGTCGTCCAGCCCGAGCAACGTGCGCGCGATGATCGATACCGACTCGCGGAAGGCGTATTCCGCCTCCAGGTAGCCGTAGGTCAGCCCGACCTTGCGCGGCGACTTACCGAGCTGATCGAGATCGACCAGCGTGCCGCCCACCCCGCGGTACACGCCAAAACCGCTGCGCAGCGCGCGCAGCTTGGTGTCGCGCAGGCGCAGCCCGAAGTCCGCTTCCAGCCGGTAGTCTCGATCATTGGCCTTCAGCCGATTGTAGTCGGCGTAGTCCGCCGTGAACTGCGCGGTCGCCCTGGGCCGATGAGGCGGCTCGTAGTCCCAGTCGGAGCGCGTGGGGACATCGATCGGATCCTCCGACGTACCGACCACGGGCCGCGCGTGGCCGCTGCCATCGACCACCTCGATGAAGTACTCGAGCCCGTCGAGTTGCACTGCCGGACCCGGCACTGTGGCCACGAAGAAGCGAGGCGCCGCAGGCTGCGCCGGCAGCGACTGAAACGTCTCCACTTTGGGGCTCTTGTAGTGCACGACCACGCCGGGAGCGGCGCGATCGAGCTCGACGCCGATGCTCAGCGGATCGCCCACCAGGGCCAGCCGCGGCCGCTGATGGTGCGCGAGACCGGGCACGGGAGGCGCCACCGGCGTTTTCCCACCCTTGGCTTCGATCAGGCTGCGCAGCTGCTGCGCTTGTTCCTGCAGAGCACCAGCGAAGCGGTTGTTCGGATGCTCCTGAGTGAAACGCGCATAGGCCTCGATGCGCGTCTGGGGAGCGGCGCCGTGCAACTCCGTGAACAGGCGCGAGAGGGCTTGCCCGTCAGCATCTTCCGCAGTGATGGCGGGCGAGGGCGTGGTAACAGGCCCCTGCGCAGCCGCGACGGGCGCCGGCGCGCCCTCGCGCGGGCGAGCGACCCGGGCGATCACGATGTCGCCCGGCTCCGCAGGCCGATCGAGCGTGCCCTCGGCGACCGCGAGACTCATGTGCGGCCGCACCTGCCGCACCGAGAGCTGCCCGATCCGGAAGCGATCCTCGACCACCTTGCCCGTCACCGGGTGCTTCAGCTTCAGCGGGCGCCACAGCTCCACGGCCCCGGCGGGCGCGAGCCCTTGCGCCTCCGAGAGATCGAGGATCACGTCGTTGCCCTGCACGGCCAGCACGCGCCCCTCGCGCTGCTCGGTCGGCGGCGCGTCAGCGGCGTCGGACGGAGCCGGGGAGGGCGTCGCAGGCGGGGCCGCAGGGGCGACGGCTGTTGCAGCGGGGGTAGGTAGGGGTGCGGCAGCCGCCGGCGACAGGGCCACTGCCGACGGGGCCGCTGGCGAGGCGCCTGCCAGAGCCTTTGCGCTGGCCGAAGCCCGGGCAGCGCCTGCGCTTGGACGCGCTGCCGCGGGTGCACTCGACTGAGCGCTCGCGAGCGAGCTACAGAGCCCGAGCGCCAGCGAGAACCCAGTCGACCAAAGGCGCTCGAGGCGCAGCCGGCGCGCAGCCAGCGAGGCGATGTGCATCGAGTGAGACACGAGGTCGCCACGACTGCAAGCCCTGGACCAGCACCCGGCCGAAACCCTGGCTGAATGCAGACCAACAGTTGCACGCACGAAAACTCAGCGCGGGCCCAGAACCGTGAACTTCGCTGCGTGACCGGCATTCACAGCTGTGGTGAAACCATGGCAACCGGCTGACGTAGTGTCGAAGGATTGCCGCCCGCCCCGGCGCGCGCCGCCTACCGAGCCCTCCATCTGACGAACGGTACGCTTTCAGGAGGGCTCGGCCCCCCAGCGCCCCGCGCGACCCCAGAAGATGCCCACTGCACGAGGCGCTCCAGGGCGCGGGAGCGCTGAAACAGCTGCGTCGTGGTGGACCACGCTTTGCTACTCTCCAAGCCGCTCTCCATGGCGGACCACCTACAAATGCAGACCAGATGCGCGAGGCGATGAATCGACGCGCGGTGACGCGAGCGGCTCTGCTCGGTGTGGTTGCCGTTCTGGGCGGCCTCGGGCCGCCCGCGTGGGCGGGCGAGCGCGAGGTCGTGCGCCTGGGGTTGGCGGTGCATGTCGCCCGGGAAGAGGGCGAGCCCGTCGCCGATGAAGCCTTCATCGACCGGCAGGTGGAGACGGCGAACCGCATCTACGCGCCCTACGGCGTGCAGTTCGAGCGGCGCGAGCGTCACGACCGGGACGCTCGCGCCGCGCACATGGCGACGCGCGCCGATCGCGATGCGCTCGGCGCCTTCGTGCGGCCGCACTGGATCAATGTCTTTGTCGTGGCTTCATTGATGGACGTGGACGAGGCGGAGCGCGTCCGCCGCGGTGTGCACTGGCACTCCGCCCGCCACGTGCCAGCACACTATCTGATCCTTTCCCGCATCTCCTTCGACGCCGTGCTGGCGCACGAGCTCGGCCACTTTCTGGGTAACCCGCGCCACAGTGAGACGCCCGGCAACCTGATGAGCTATCACCATACGGACGTGCTGCCCCTTCTGGATGACGCTCAGCAGAAACGGCTGCACCGCAGCGTTGCGGCGTATCTCCGCACGGCCGAGTTGAGGCGGCTGTGAATCCAGCCGACAAGGGAGGGACGATCCGCCTCGCCGGGGCCGAGCGGCGAGCTCAACGCGAGTGCGGCGCGGGCTCGAGGCGATGCTGCGACGGGGCAGAGATGCGCGGGATGGAAAACAGCGTCGCGAGCCCCGAGAGGCCGACCAGCGCATAGATGACGCGACTGACGGTACTGGTCTGCTCGTGCGAGCCGCCGCCGAAGATGGCGTCTACGAGGTTCCAGTTGAAGAAACCGATCAGTCCCCAGTTGATGGCGCCGATGCAGGCGATCGCGATGAGCACCTTGACCAGGGCAGAAAGCCCCGTTTCGTGTGTGTCATGAGCCATTGAATGCTTCCTTTCTGGGAGCGCGAGCTCCTCTGCCTTGTGGAAGGGGCAAGGCGCGCGCCAAGAGAGGAACAAAGCTGAGCTGGCGGCCTGTCCGTGCATTGGGCTCATCCTGGTGGGGCACGATGCCGGGTGGTGCCGAGCCCATCAGACTCTGTTGGGGTCGCTAGCAGTTACGTTCCTGCCACGTGCTGGCTCCGCGAATCTGGGCCTTTTTCGCGCGCGCTCGTGCGAGAATGGTGGCATGGATCTTACTTGTCATTTCCGCGGCGCCGGCTCGCTCGGCGCCGTTGTCGCCGCCCTTTCGCTCTCGGTCTTTGGCTGCAGC
>JAICTU010000155.1 GCA_025936205.1 Polyangiaceae bacterium
AGCGCGCGCTCGGACCTGCCGCGCCAGCTGGCGGCGCTGGGACGGCTGGCCATGGACCAGGCGGAGTACGGCGAGTTCGCGGCCTGGAAGCGCTCCGTCGATCGGCTGCTGGAGCTCGGCGCCGCGGTCGGCACGCCGCGCTTGCGCTGGCGGGCGCTGCTGTTCGGCTCGATGCGCGCGGTGGCCCAGGGCGACGTGCTGGAGTCGGAGCGGCTGCTGGCAGAGGTGCGCGAGCTCGGAGAGCTCACCGACGACCCGGCGCTGGCGCTCTCGCTGAGCGCACATGTCGCGCTGCGCGCGGCGCTGCTGTACCAGGGGGAGCAGATCGAGGTGCTGGTGCCGCTGCGCGGCATGGAGGATGTGCCGTTCGCGGAGATCGTGCACCTGATCCTCGAGGCGCGCGCCTACGCCCGGCTCGAAGACGAGCCCAACGCCCGCCGCACGCTGGAGCAGCTGCCGCCCTACGACCCGCGGCTGCCGCCGGAGTGGCTGGGTTGGCTGGTCGAGCCCTGCGTGCTGACGCGCGACCTGGTGAGGTGCCGTCTGCTCCGCGCGGAGCTACGGAAGCGGGCGGCCTCACAGCTCGCGGGTGGTCACGTACCGATCACCTACGAAGGCCCGGTGCTACGGCTCTTGGGTCTGCTGGACGCGGCGCTGGGCGAGCCCGCCGCGGCCGAGCAGCAGCTGCGCGCGGCGCTGGCGCAGATGGAGGAGCACGGGTTGCAGGCGTGGGTCGCGCAGCTGCGCTACGAGCTCGCCGGCGTGCTCGCGGGCAGCCGGCGCGCCGCCGAAGCGCGCGCGCTGTTCGCGCAAACGGCGGAGCTCGCCGAGCAGCTCGGCCTGCGCGCGCTGCACGCCCGCGCTCAGCTGCGCCTCGAACCGCTGCAGGCCCCCGCTGGCGCATCTTCCTCAAAGCCCGTGCGCACGCCCCTGCCCGCGGCGCCGCCACCCGCTCCGCTGCGCATGAGCCGCGAAGGTGACATGTGGCTGGTGCAACACGGCGGGCGCTCGGCGCGCGTCAAGCACAGCCGCGGGATCGCCTTGCTCGCGCGGCTGGCCGAGCGCCCGGGGGAAGACATTCACGTGCTGGCGCTGTCGAGCGACGAAGCGGGAGCCAGCCTGCAGGACACGCGCGTCAGCGGGCTCGACGCGGCCGACCCCCGTGCCCTGCGCGACTACAAGCAACGCCTCGCCGACGCGAGCGAGGAGCTCGCGGAGGCGGAGCAGGCGGGCGACCTGGGCCGCGCCGAGCGTCTCGCAAGGGAACAGGAGCTGCTTCGCTCCGAGCTCTCTCGGGCGCTGGGCCTGGGCGGCGCCAGCCGTGCCACCGGCCCCGCCGAGCGGGCGCGGGTGAACGTGCAGCGCCGCCTCAAAGACGCCATCGCGCGCATCTCCGAATCTGACGGCGAGCTCGGGCGCTATCTGGAAAAAGCCGTGGTAACGGGCACTTATTGCCGATTTCTGGCGTAAGGAGCAGGCCCCTGATCCTGCCCTCGAAAGCGATGGAACGATCGTTCCACGCGCCGTCACGCCTCCCGAGTGGAGGTCGTCATGGAAGAGATTCTCGGTCTGCTGATTCCGGTGTCGTTCGCGGTGATGCTCGTGGTGGAACACCTGTTCGCCGCCCAGCCGCTGCCCAGGGTGCGCTTCTGGATGCTCAAGGGGCTCTTGTTCTTCAGCTTCACGGGCGTGGTCAACGCAGTGCTGCCGGCGCTCACCGCGAGCGCCCTCACCGGTCGCACGCTGTTCGACCTGCGCGGACTCGCCGTGCTACCGGGAGCCGTACTGGGCGCCCTGGTCGGTGATTTCTTCGGCTACTGGTTGCACCGCGCGATGCATCGCTGGCCGTGGCTCTGGCGCTGGACGCACCAGATGCACCACAGCGCCGAGCGCATGGACCTGGCGGGCATGAGCTACACGCATCCCTTCGACACGGTGCTCACCTTCGCTCTGACCGGGCTGGCCACGGCGCTGCTCGGGCTCTCTCCGGAGGCCGCGGCGCTGGCCGGCTTCATCGGCTACGCCCTGGCCGTGGTGCAACACATGAACATCCGCACGCCGATGTGGATCGGCCGGATCGTGATGCGCCCGGAGGCGCACGGCCTGCACCACGAGCGCGGCGTCCACGCTTACAACTACGCGAGCTTTCCCATCTGGGACATCGTGTTCGGCACTTTCCGCCACGTGCAGAGCTTCCCCGAGCAGTACGGCTTCTGGCAGGGCGCTTCCGCGAAGCTGGGGGCAATGTTGATCGGCCGCGACGTGAGTGAAGCTGGTCAGTAGCTGGTCGCGCTGAGGCCGGGCATACCCTGATGGACCGTCAGGCGAGCAGCTTCGATCTCGAAGCTCAGCTCGCCGTCGGTGATCACGGCCTCGATGCGGTCCTGCGCTTCCCGGCTGCCGGTGGCGTCGCAGGGCTCTTGCGCGTACGTCAGCCCGGCGAGTGCCAGAGTTGAGCCGGTGCGCGTATAGGTGCCCTCACCGGTGTTGCAGGTGGTGAACACGCGCAAGCTACCGTCGGCGCTGAACTCGAGCGTGGGCGGTGTGAGCAGGGGGAAGCTGGACATGGCCGCACCCTCGAGGAAGCTGTCGATGGTCCAGACCCGCCCCGCGAGCGGCCGGTCCGGATCGGCCAGCTCGATGTCGAGGAGCTCCAGGGTCGCCTGCTCTCCCGCGAGCGTGAGCGCGGCGCCCGACAGCGTCAGGCGCGGGCTGGAGGCAAGGAACGCCTGGAACCATTCGTCCTGCGCCTGGCGCTCCGCACCGCAACCGACCTGGGTGGCCAGCAGGTCCGGAGCGCACAGCTTGCCAGCGCAGAGCGAGTAGTCTCCGAAGATCTGGTTGCAGCCAGCGTCAAACCGGAGCCGATCGGCCTCGAAGAAGCTGAGGCGAATGGCTCGCCCGGTCAGCGGCGTGTAGCCTCGTGCCGACTGCAGCAAGAAGACGCGCCCCGCGAGCGCCGAATCGCTCGCGCTGACTCCCGTGGAGCTCAGCTCCCTGGTCCAGCTCCTGCCATCGTCGGCCGCGTACACACGGTACACATCGCTGGTGGAACCCGCGATCTCGAGTTCGAAAGAACCATCTTCGGCAGCCGTGGTCGTCGCCGCCTGACCCGTGGTCGTGTTCAACACGTCCACTCGTCCGTTGCCCGGCACGGCTCCAGGATCTCCGATGATGAGCACGCCCTGGGCCGTGGCCATGAGCCGCAGCCCCTGACCGATCACGACCGGCGGATTGCCCGTGTCGGTGCTGGAGCCCACGGCGTCTCCGCGCTGCTGCGACTGTCCTCCACAGCCCGCCGCGAGGAGCGCCAGCAGGGGAAACGTGGCACGGGCGGCGCCACGGCTCCAGCGGCGCGGAGCCGGGGCAGCAGCTGTTCGGCGGTGGTGAGCGAGATGGCGCTGGGTCATGACTCAATCTTTCTCGAGCGGGAGGCCGCGCGGCGAGCCCGGCCAGCCCCGGTGGAGGGCTCGGTCCGCTCGGCGCCGGGCGGCGCCAGGATGGGGCGACTGAGCGGAAACAGTTGCAGGTTGAGCTGCACGACGCGCGAGGGCTGCGGATCCGCGTCGCACAAGGCGATCAGCTCCTGGCGAAACTGGATCACACGCCGGCGCACCTCTGCCGTGGTGGCAGTACTGGCGCTGAGCGTGAGCGCGGAGATGTAGCGCTCGTCGGGCGGGAGGTGGTGCATGGCGTGCACGGCGCGTTGCATCAGCTCCGCATGATAGTTGCGGATATACAGACCGCTCGCCTGCTGCCCGGTGGTCACGGCACGCGTCACCTGCACCAGCTTGCCGCTCTGGTCCCGCTCCAGCAGACCGAGACATTGCAACACATCGAGCCCGTGCGCGGCTTCCTTCTCCGTGATGTTCGGCTCCAGCTGGGCGGCGATCCAGGCCGCATCCTCCTGAAAGCCGGGGCACGTCACCAGCTCACGGAGCGCCGGAATGAACCAACTCGAGTGATACTCCTTCTGCGCCAGGTCCAGCCGTTGAGAGGAGCGGAAGCGGGCGAAGCGGCTCAGCCGTTCGTGCAACTCGTTGCGCTCGCCATCGTCCACGGCGTGATCGAATGCCACCAGCAGCTTGAAGTACTCGGTTGCCTCGGGGTTCAGGCGGCAGGCGCGAGCGAAGCGTTCCGCCATCGCCGACGACAGATTGCGCTTGCCCTCGATCACCAGCTTCAAGTAGTTGGGCGCGCCAAGGCCCGCGGCCCGAGCAAAGCCGCGATACGAGAGGCCCGCGGCCTTTCCGTGCGCGTAGAAAGCGGCGAGAAACTCGCGATAGTCCCGGTAGCGAAAGACGTCGACGGGAGCGCGGGAACGGCGCGCGGGCGAGCTCGGCGGCACCCCATAGGTGTTGCACGCCGGCTGGTGCCGGGCTCTAGCTATCTGGCTATCTCGTATTCCCGAGAATACGAAGACCACCGCCAGTGAACTCCCATTACATCGATATTATTGATGAATTAGCGGAATACCAATTTTCGTTATTTGGCACTCACGCTCTTGGTGTTTCGTCACCGGGGGCGGGAACTCAGCTCGGCGTGCGCTTCAGTGCTGGCACACAACGAAAAAAGGCCGGCACAGCTGGTCGCTGCCACCGGCCTTGGTACTTGTCGCCTGGTTCAGGCGTTCTTCAGCGTGCGGTCGAAGAACGCGAGCGTGCGGTCCCAGGCCAGCTTGGCGCTCTTGGGGTCGTACACCTCGGGGCGCGCTTCATTCATGAAGGCGTGCTGCACGCCCTCGTAGCGGTGCAACTCGAACTTGGACTTCGACTTTTTCAGATCGGCTTCGAGCGCGTCCACCACCTGCGGCGTGCACCAGTCGTCGATCTGCGCGAAATGGAGAATCAGCGGCAGGGCGATCTCGGCCGGGTTGGCCACGGCCTTGGGCGGGATGCCGTAGAAACAGCCGCCCGCGTCCATGCCCTTCACGCGCAGCGCCGCAAGCAGCGTGAGCGCGCCGCCCATGCAAAAGCCGGTGACGCCGACGCGCTTCGAGCTCTCGCGCAAATAGGTGACACAGCCCTGGATGTCTTGCTCTGCCGCATCGGGGAAGTTGAGGCTCTGCATCATGTGGCTCGCCTCGTCGGCGCTGCTGGCGCGCTTGCCGCGATACAGGTCCGGCACGACCGCGCGGTATCCAGCCTGCGCAAAACGATCGGCCGTCTTCTTGATCTGGTCGTTCAGCCCCCACCATTCTTGCACCACGACCAGCGCGGGCGCGCCGGGCGGGAGCCCGTCGGCGCTGAGATATGCGGGACAAGTGGCGCCGTCGGGGCGGCGAATCTGAATCAACTGGCCCATGTTGCCTCCATCGGTGAGCGCGGGAGTATGCGCCCCGCCCACCGGGCTGTACAGCAGCGCAGCGGCCGCGATTTCTGGCCCTGCGGCCCTTTTTTTCGCTCTGGCTTCGACTATTGTCGAGCCCATGCAAAACGCCGCGCAGGAAGCGTCCGTCGAGGACGACGAACTCCACCGAATCCGCCATAGCCTGGCGCACGTCCTGGCCCAGGCCGTGCTCGAACTTCGGCCGGGGGCGACGCTCGGCTTTGGTCCACCGATCGCCGACGGCTTTTACTACGACTTCGTGCTGCCCGAGCCCCTGTCCGACGCGGACCTGGCCCTGCTCGAGAAGAAGATGAAGCACATCATCAAACAGGGGCAAAAGTTCGAGTGCCAGGAGCTGCCCCCGGAAGAAGCGTACCGTTTCATCAATGATACGATGCACGAGCCGTACAAGCTCGAGTACGCGAAGGAGCTGGTGCAGAAGCACGGCTCGCAGACCATCACCTTCTACAAGAACGGCACCTTCGTCGACATGTGCGAAGGCCCGCACGTGAAGAGCACGCGAGATTTGCCCGCGGGCGGCTTCAAGCTGCGCAGCATCGCCGGCGCGTACTGGCGCGGCGACAGCAAGAACGTGCAGATGACGCGCATCTACGCCTGGGCCTACAAGACCCCGGAAGAGCTGGCCCAGCGCGTGAAGGAGCACCAGCTGGCGCTGGAGCATGACCACAAGAAGCTCGGCAAGCAGCTCGACATCTTCCTGATCGACGAGGAGATCGGCAAAGGCCTGCCGCTCTGGATGCCGAACGGCACCGTGATCCGCGACGAGCTGGAGAAGCTGGCGCGCGAGCTGGAGTTCAAGGACGGCTACCAGCGCGTGAAGACGCCGCACCTGGCGCGCACCGAGATCTACTACCGCACGGGGCACCTGCCCTACTACGCGGGCGGCATGTTCCCCTTCCTGGAAATGAAGGAGAAGCACGAGACCGCGAGCGGGCAGATCGAGGAGACCGTCGAGACCTACGCGCTCAAGCCGATGAACTGCCCGCACCACCACAAGATCTTCGCCGCGCGGCCGCGCAGCTACCGGGACCTGCCGCTGCGCTTCGCCGAATACGGCGAGTGCTACCGCTACGAAGACTCGGGCGCGCTTTCAGGGCTCTTGCGCGTGCGCGGCATGTGCATGAACGACGCGCACATCTACTGCACCGAGGACCAGATCCGCGCAGAGTTCATCAAGGTGATGGATCTGCACCGCCGCTGCTACCAGATCCTCGGCCTGGATAACTACTGGATGCGCCTCTCCACCTGGGATCCCGATGACCCCAAGGGCAAGGAGAAGTACGTGGACATGCCCACGGACTGGGAGACCTCCACGCAGCGCATCCGCGAGGCCATGAAAGAGGTCGGCATGCCCTACCGCGAGGTGAAGGGAGAGGCCGCGTTCTACGGGCCCAAGATCGACGTGCAGTTCCGTACGGTGACGGGGCGTGAAGAGACGGCCAGCACCAACCAGCTGGACTTCGCCGTGCCCGGCCGTCTGGGCCTCGTCTACAAGACCTCCAGCGACGAGCTGAAGCACCCCTACTGCCTGCACCGCGCGCCGCTCGGCACGCACGAGCGCTTCGTGGCGTTCCTGATCGAGCACTACGGCGGCGCCTTCCCGACCTGGCTCGCGCCCGAACAGGTGCGCATCCTGCCGGTGGGCGCGCAGTTCAACGAGTATGCGAACAAGCTGGAGGCGGCGCTGCGCAACGACCTGGTGCGCGCCCACGCCGACCTCGACAACGAGACTCTGAACAAGCGCATCCGCACCGCCGAGACGAGCAAGATCCCCAACATGCTCGTGGTCGGCGAGCGCGAGCAGCAGACCGAGTCGGTGACGTTGCGCCGCTACGGCAGCCGCGACCAGGAGACGCTCAGCTTCCGCGACTTCCAGGCGCGCCTGAGCAAGGCGATCTCGACGCGCTCGCAGCAAGTCTGAAGCGAGCGAGGGGCTCGGATCCGCGCAGCGCGAAGCGACGCCAGCATGCGCCCACTGAACGACACTTCAGTGGGCGCGAGGTGAAGCGGCCGCTGGCCGATGAGTGCGTCGCGCCGTACACATCGCGCGCTGTTCGAGCGTGCTGTTCCACTCCTCTGGGCTATCGTCAGCGCGCGCACAGCGCTGGTGGCGGGCTGCGGCGCATCGAACGAGAACGCGAACGGCGCTTCCAGCCACCCCGCTGCACGCTCCCGTCGCTGTTGTCGCTCTCCGAGCGCTGACCCGCGTCGGGCTCCCCTAGCCACGGAGCCCATGAGGGCCATCATGCCCCGAACGAGCGCGGCCCCGCCTTCGATCGCGAGCAGCAAAGCCGCAGAACTCCAGAATTGTTGCAACCCGACGTCCGGCTGTGCCGGCACCGCGCGCGGCATATGGTAGGATGCTGCACGACAATGCCCGTGAAACCCGCTGTTTCAGGGCGACGCAAGAGCGTCTGGTGCGCCGGCGTCTGCCTGCTGTGCTGTTCCTTGCTGGGCGGGGAGCGCCGCGGAGTGGTGCACGCGGCTACCGAGGTGGAAGGGCAAGCTGTCGAGGCGGATGTACCGAACGCGACCAGCTGGCAATCCGCCGCCGCGGTCGAGGATTGGCCGGAGGTGGCGCGCGGCATCGACGCGCTGGCGACGCGCGCGCGCAGCGAGCCGGAGACGCGCTACGTGCGCGCGGTCGCCGCCCTGCGCCTGGGGCAGAGTGAGCGCGCCCTGGCGGAGTTGCAGGGCCTCGCCGAGCAGCTTCCCGAGCTGCGGGAGCAGATCGCCGCCCTGGAAGCGGAGTGTCAGCTCGAGCACGGCCCCTTCGAGGCCGCGGCCCAGTATTACGCGGCGCAATCCTCGCCGACGTACTGGCTGCGCGCGGCGCAGGCGTGGCAGCGCGCGGGTCGCATCGAGGAAGCGCTGAGCGAGATCGATCGCGTATTGAGCGCTCGCCCGGACCGCCCGCGCATGATTCGTGCGCGCTCATTGCGAGCGGAGCTCGCGGAGCGAGCCGGGCGGTTGTCGCTGGCGCGCGAGGAATACCGCTGGCTCGCCCTCGAGGCAGTGCAGCCGGGGGCGGAGAAGGCCTATCAGCGCCTGGCGGGCCGCCCCCTCGACAAGTCGGAGCGCTGGGCACGAGCAGAGGCGTTCGCACAGCTCGGACAGGTCGAGTCCGTGAAGCGGGAGCTGGCGGCGCTGAAGCGTGCCGCGGGCAGCGCGCCCACGCAGGCGGCGCAGCGCCGCGCGCTCGCCAAGGCCTACTTCCGCACGCACCGCTACTACGGCAAAGCGGCGGAGCTCTTCGAGCTGGTGGCGCGCTCGCGAGAAGGCAAATCGGAGGACTGGTTTCAAGCCGCCGAGGCGCGCTCCCGCCAGTCGCAGATGGCTCGCGCGGAGCAGCTCTATCGGGAGATCCTGCGTCGCTTCCCACAGCGCTCGAACGCAGAACGCGCGCAGCACCTGCTGGCCCGGCTCTACTACGACCACGGCGCCTGGGCCCGTGCCGATCGCGAGTACATGCGCTATCTCGAGCGCTATGCCGCCAAGCGCGGGAAGCACGGTGCCGAGTATGCCGACGCCAGCCGCTATCAGCTCGCTCTCGCGCGACTTGCCGGGAAAAAGCCGGCCACGGCCCTGCCCGTGCTGGAGAAGCTGGAGCAGTCCGGAGGCAGTGGCTATTCGGGTTCGCTGCTCCGACACCTGGAGGGCGTGGCGCTCGCAGCGTCTCCGGACGGCCGCACGCGCGCGATCGATCGCTTCGAAGAGGTGATGCAGGAGGCGCCCTTGTCGTTCGCAGCGCTGGCCAGCTCCTCGCGCCTGGCGCGGCTCGGTAGCAGTGCAGCGGCGTGGACCGCGCCGCCGGAGCCTGCGCCGCGCCCGGAGACCGAGCTGCCCGCGAGCGTCGGGCTGCTCGCCAATCTGGGCCTGTACTCCGCTGCAGAACGCGCGCTGCACGCGCAGGAGCCGGAGCTCTTGCAGCAGCATCAGCCGGTCGCCGGCCAGACCCTGTGCGCCCAGTACGCGCGCCTCGATCGCGGTTATCGCCAGTATGCGCTGGCGCGCGACTACTCGGGGCCCAACCTGCTGCAGCGGCTGCCCACGAGCGACAGCCTGTGGGTGTGGCAGTGCGCCTACCCGACGCCCTTTTCGGCGACCGTCACCGAGCTGGAAGCACGCTACTCGTTGCCGAGCGGATTGATTCACGCGGTGATGCGCCAGGAGAGCCAGTTCCGACCCGACGCTCGTTCGTGGGTAGGCGCCACGGGCCTGATGCAGCTGATGCCGCAGACCGCGCAACGTGCGGCGAGCGAGCTCGGCGTGGAGTACCAGCCGGAGCGCCTCGAGCAGGCTTCTTACAATCTGCAGCTCGGCGCCTACTATCTGAGCAAGCTGCTGAAGCTCTTCCAGCAGCGGGTGGTGCTGGCGGTGGCCGCGTACAACGCCGGGCCGCAGGCGGTGGCGCGCTGGCTCCAAGGCAGCCGCAGTCTCGACGCGGATCTGTGGGTCGCGCGCATCCCCTATCGCGAGACTCGGGACTATGTGCAGCGCGTGGCGGAGAACTGGGCGAGGTACCAGTATCTGACCGACGGGGGCCAGAGCGCTGCGCGGGAGCTCAGCCTCGCACTTCCATCGAAGGTGCGGCTCGACTCGAGCGCGTACTAGCGCTGGGCCACACGCTCGAGCAGCGCGACATCCGCGAGATCTCGGGGGCCCGAAGCCTCTTGTTCGCGATCAAGTCCTCACGCGAGATGACGGGGATCACTCTGGAGGTCACTGCGGATCGATCACGAAGTCCGCGTGCGCCACCGGCCTCGGCGGCGGCGTCGGACCGAGCTGCTGGAGCGCGGCGTCGAGCTCCAGCACGTGCGCCGCATCGAGCTCGAGCGCGTGCTCGGCGGGCTGGTAGATCGTGCCGTAAGCGTAGTTGACGCCAGCCGTCGAGGTCATCTCGACGTGCGCCCCGAGCACGTGCGCGATCGGGTGCGCTGAAACGAACTCGGCCAGCCGCCGCACGCTGGCGCGATACGTGGTCCAGTCTTCGATGAAGAGCAGCCCCGGATACAGTGTGTCGCCCGTGAGCAGAAGCCCCGTCTGGCGGTCGTACAGCGCGATGTGCGACTGTTCGTGGCCCGGAATCGCGAGCACGTCGAGCACGCGCCCGCCCAGATCGAGCCGGCCGGCGTCCGCCGGCCAGCGATTGATGCCGAACGCTGTCTGCACTGCCGCGACGCTCGTGCCGACCACCGTCGTTCGGGGCTGGCCCCGGAAGCGAGCGTCAGAGGCCACGTGGTCGCCATGGGCGTGGGTGTGCGAGACCAGCAACGAGCGTTCGCCCACCAGCGCCACGACGGCGTCGCGCAGCGCTGCGCTCGTGGTGGCGCCGGTATCGAGCAAGAGCGCTGTACTGGTACCGAGCAGCAAGTACACGAACGGCGCTTCGTAGGTGCGGCACTTGTCCTGCCGGAAAATGAAGGTCGTGGCATTGTAGGCGTGCAGCTGCAGCTCTGGATCGGTGCTCTGCTCACAGTTGGCGGCGCCGTGCATCCAGCTGGCCGCGAGCGCGCCGGGCACCAAGCTCACGCCCGCGTCGGGCAGCGGCGCCGCGGCGGCGGCGGGCGAGCCTGCGTCGCGCAGAGCGCTGGCGCTCTCGGAGTTGGGCAGGGCGAGTTCGACGCCGGGTGCGGCTTCAGTGCCAGGTCCTGTCGCTACCGGCGCTGCGCCGCCGCCCGCTGCTGTCCCCCCACCACTCGGGTCACTGGCGGCCTGTGTAGGGCTGGCGCCTGACACTGCCCCGGGAGGGGCGACCCGGGTCGAAGGATCGCCACAGGCGCCGAGCACCGCCAGCACCAGCGCCGGGAGCACCCGCGCCCCAAGAACGCTGCACGGATTGGGCCGCATCATCAGACCTGGCAACTGCGCTATCTCCGACGGCTCACGGGCAAGCAGTTCGTGAGCCTAGTACCTCGTGCCCCAAGTTCGTGCCGGGCACTCTGCACTCGGTACTTCTTCTTCATTTGTAGAAATCCCGGCGCGGACTTGGGTTTCTACTACTAGCCGGTCGCGAGCTCACAGACATCCGTCGAGATTGCCATGTCTCCGATTGTTGACCATTGAGCCGCAGTCGCTGGAATTTTTCCGGGCACGGGGCGGGATCTCAGTGGGCATCTGCTGGAGACGGACGACGCTCTAGGGGGGCGAGCCCCGCTCGGGCCGCCGTCGCTTGGGCGTGGAGTTCGCCCTGAGCGTGGGTCGTAGTCGCGCGGCGCGGGTAAACCAGTGTAGTCGCGTCGGCGACGCGAGCCTTGGAGCCGCGCGCCCCGGTGCTCGGCCTTCTGCTGCGCTGGAGTCGATCGGCGTGGTAACCTCGAGGTGCAGCTTTGATCTTGCAACACGGGGCTCGCCAGTGCTGATTCACGATAACATGGCAAAAAACGGCAAAGTGGATGCTGCGCAG
Organism: Polyangiaceae bacterium; assembly: GCA_025936205.1. The sequence goes on from JAICTU010000155.1 coordinate 11,756, forward strand.
CCCGAACGACCCTGGTTGGCTCACTACCCCGCGGGAGTGACGTGGGAGATCGACACCAAGGCGTACGCCAACGTGCTCGAGGTGCTGGAAGAAGCCTTCCAGAAGTTTGCAGGCGCCCCGGCGCTGGAGAACCTCGGCCACGAGATGACCTATGCCGATCTGGAGCGGCAATCGCGCCAGCTCGCAGCTTTCTTCCAGGCGCGCGGCCTCGTTCCGGGTGACACGCTCGCCATCCAGCTGCCGAACGTGCTGCAGTACACGGTGACCTTGTACGCCGCCATCCGGGCAGGGCTCAGGATCGTCAACGTCAATCCGCTGTACACGCCGTCCGAGATGCGGGGCCCGCTCGTCGATTCCCAGGCGAAGGCGATCGTGGTCCTGGCGAACTTCGCCCACAAGCTCGAAGGCGTGCTGCCGGAGACCAAGATCGAGATGGTGCTGGTAACCGAGGTCGCCGACGCGATCCCGGCGCCGAAGCGCTGGCTCGTCAATTTCGTGATCAAATACCTGAAGAAGATGGTGCCGCCGTACCGGCTGCCGTCAGCGATCCGCTGGCGCGCGGCGGTCGCATCGGGCGCCAGCGGCCGCTACGAGCGCCCCAAGGTCCCCTCCGACCAGACCCTGTTCCTGCAATACACGGGCGGTACGACCGGCGTCCCCAAGGCCGCCGACCTGACTCACGCCAACATCGTCGCGAACGTGCTGCAGTGCAAGGCTGCGTTCACGATGCTGCGACCGGGCGAGGAGGTGCTGCTCGCGGCCCTGCCCTTCTATCACATCTTCGGCTTGACCGTGAACAGCCTGTTCATGATGCACCTCGGGTCCAAGCTCGTGCTGATCACCAACCCGCGCGACATTCCGGCTTTCATCAAGACGATGCGCACGAGCCGCTACACCATGTTCACGGGCCTGAACACGCTCTTCAACGCGCTGATGCAGCACCCGGAGTTTGGCACGATCGACTTTTCCCACAGCAAGCTCAACGTGGCGGGCGGCATGGCGCTGCAGCAGGCGGTGGGGCAGCGCTGGCTCGAGCTCACCGGCAAATCGATCCTGGAAGGCTACGGCCTGAGCGAGACGTCGCCCGTGCTCTGCTGCAACGTCCCTTCGCAGAACGTGCCCGGCAGCATTGGCCAACCCTTCCCGGGGACGGACATCGCGATCCTCGACCCGGATGGGCAGCGCGTTCCGCTCGGCGAGCGCGGTGAGATCTGCGCGCGCGGCCCTCAGGTCATGCGCGGCTACTTTGGGCGGCCCGATGAGACGGCGCGCGTCTTCACCGCCGACGGCTGGTTTCGCACCGGCGACATCGGCACCATGGACGAGCGCGGCTACGTGCGCATCGTCGACCGCCTGAAGGACATGATCCTGGTCTCCGGCTTCAATGTTTACCCCAATGAAGTCGAAGAAGTGCTCATCACGCATCCGGACGTGCGCGAGTGTGCCGTGATCGGCGTCCCCGACCCGCAATCGACCGAGCGTGTGAAGGCGTGCGTCGTCCGCAAGCGCAGCTCACTCACCGAGGAAGAGCTGATCGAGCACTGCCGCAAGTCCCTCACCGGCTACAAGGTGCCGAGGGTCGTGCAGTTCTACGACGACCTGCCCAAGAGCAACGTGGGCAAGATCATCCGGCGCGAGCTGCGCTGAGAAGTTGAAGATTGCCCGGCGCGAGCACGTCGCCTATTGAACGTCCGTGTACTCCTTCATTGCCGGCTTCGGCCTGCGCCGCATCTCGACCGAAGCAGGTCTTTCGACGAGCGCTCTCCTTCAGTCGGCAGCCCGCGATGTAGTGGCTCGAATGCCTGACTTGGGCAGTCCTCTCTCCGTCGAAGTGACTCATTTCCCGGAGCTCGAGGGAGGCTGGGCCATGATCTGTCCCGAGGCCGCCGTGAGGCCGCTGCTCGTGTCCGACACGGCCGACGCGAATCACGCCTGCCTGGTGTTTGGGCAACTGGATGCGAGCATCGAACCGGCAGCTCTAATTCTGGCGGAGTTCGTGCGCGGCGGCCCGAGAGCAGTCGCGGCACTCGGCGGGGTGTTCTCCGCGATTGTCGTGGAACGAAACACGAGACGGGTCCACGTCGTCACGAGCCTGCCAGGCAGCCGCTCTCTGCACTATTCGAGCGATCGCGAGCTCATTGCGATATCACCGCTCGATCTCGGCATCGTGGCCCTGACTCGCTGTCCCGTGAGCACCGATCCTGCAAGCCTGGCGGTTCTCGTTTCCTGTGGCTGGCCACTCGGTGGCGCGCGTGCTCTCGAAGGCGTGCGCGAGACGCGACCAGACGAGCTGATCCAATGGGCAGAAGGCCGATGCTCGGTACAGTCGTTCAACCCGCTCACGGAGGCCGCGAGGCTGACCGCAGAAGACGCGCCGGGCATCGCGCGCCAAGTCGATGCCGTCATCGACGAGTTGCGCAGCAGCGTTGGACAGCAGCTCCAATACTTCGGCCCGTTGCCGATCCGGGTGCCGCTCACCGCGGGCATCGACAGCCGTGCCGTCCTGGCGCTGCTCGTCTCGTTGCTGAGCCCCAAAGACATTCGCACCTATACGCGAGGCGCCGAAAGCCAGGATGTGCGCGTGGCCCGCAGCATCTCGAGTCGCCTGGGCATCGAACACGAAACGCTTCCTGTCGAGCCGGGGTCGACGGAGGCGTTTCTGAGCAATGCTCGCTTCGTGGCCACGATGACGAACGGCACGGCCAACGCCGATACGGCCCTCGTTGCTCCGTACCGTGTGTCGCAGTCTCCCGTCCCCCTCGGTGGAGGTGGCGAGGTCTTCCGCGGCTACTACTACAACTACTTGCGACGCCAGCGGCGGAGCAGCGGCGATAGGGATGCAGCACTCCGCGCTCTATACAGCTATCCGTTGGCACGCCTGCGAGCCAAACAATTTGCAAACGAAGAATTGGACGCTGCGGGGCTCTCGCGTCTGAAGGAAACGCTGCTCACCCTGGAGAGCCTTTCCAGGGACGCCTTCGACTTGCTCGATCTGTTCTACATCTTCGAGCGCATGGGCCACTGGGGTTCGACGATCTGGCGGCGTGCGCTGGGCCCCACTTTCATGCCGTTTGCCAACCACCGAGCGATGTCGCTCGCATTCCAGCTTCCGTCGCCGGTGGGCGATCACGCCATCGTGGCAGCCATCATCCGACGCTTTGCGCCCTCCTGGGCTTTCTGGACGCCTGTGAACGGCGCCGACTTGCTCTTCCTGCAAGGCGCGGGTCGGGCACGCTACGCTGCCCGGGAGCTCCTGCGTGGCAGCGCCATCGTCGTGCGCAACGCGCGCCGCCGCTTGTTCCGGGCGGAACGCACGCCTCGTCAATCCCGGATCGCCCATATGGAAGGGGCTCTTCGGGAACCGATTGTCGAGTCGTTGAGCGCCGCCCACAGCGTTGCTCGCGACCTGTTCAGCCCAGAACGAATCGCTCAGCTCTCCTCCCAGCGCGCAGGGGTCCTCTCTGAGCTGTCGCTGCTCGGGGCTATTTTGAGCCTCGACCTGTGGAGAAGCGAACTGCAAGGGATGAGCACGCGCCCCCGCAGCGCAGCCTGAGCAGCTAGGGCACGAGCAACGTATGCAGCGCGGCCGTCGCCGCCTCGCGCCCCGCCGCCACGTAGCCCCTCAGCTGCGCCGTGTTGGAGAAGGCGCTGAAGGCGCTGCCGTCGAGGGGGCGCGGCGGGCGGATCTGCACGATTTCCAGCGGTACCCAGCCGAAGACGGCCTTCACCTTCTCGATCACGTCGAGCGGTACGCGCTGATCGGCGAGCCCATCGATCTTGCTCAGATAGTCGTTGATGGCCTCGGCGTCGCGCAGATCGCGATACAGGCGCTCGTTGATCAAGATCTCCGCCAGCTGGGTCACCAGCTTCACGCCGCGCAGCGGCTCCGGTGCAGGCAGCTCCAGCGGCTCCGGCGTGACCACGATGATGCGCTCGACCCCGCTGCCCTCGATGGCGCGCTTGATCGGCGTGTTGTTGACGACCCCACCGTCGCTGCACAGGCCGACGCCGGGCACGTCGACCGGCGCGAACAGCAGCGGGAACGCTCCGGAGCCGAGCGCGGTGTGGAAAACCTGCGCTCGCGCGTGCTCGGTGTCGAAGTGCTCATCGCGGAAGCTCGCGACGTACTCGAAGGTGGTCGCTCGCTGCCCATCGATGTTGCCCTCACCGCCCTGCAGCGCCGTCAGCACCAGCTCCAGCTCGACTTGCTTGCGGTGTACGAGCGGCAGGTGGGCCACTGCCATGTGCATCAGCGGCAACAAGCGCTGCCCGGTGCCGACGCCAACGCCATGCAGAATGTCGAGCGGGCTCACCTTCAGCACGTTGTGCCAGGTGGCGTCGTGCAGCCACATCTCCACCAGGCGCCCCGCCACCAGGTGCTCGGAGCCGTAGCGAATGCCGGTGGCATAAATGGATCCGTTCAGCGCGCCGGAGCTCGCCGCCACGATGCGCACGATGGGGATGTGCGCCAGGTGCTGTGAAAGCACGTCCAGCACCCCCGCCTCGAACGCACCCTTCGCGACCGCCCCCGCCAAGATGAGCGCTGTCCTCTTCCCCATGCAGCAGTTCTAAACCCGCGCCGGCGGATCATCAATCGCAGGGGCCGTGGTGCGCGGCGCGAACGCCAACGCCATGAAAACTTGCGACTATTGGCCGCGGGTCAGCGCCCGGGGCGCTCACGTCCCCTTCAGGCACCCGAGCACGGCACGCGGCAAGCCCATGCAACGCGCGCCGGCGCGCGCGACGTCGCAGGGATGCTGGAACGGATCGGCAGTGCTCTCGTCCACCGCGTCGGGGCGCCTCCAGGTACCGGGGCCGTAACCCGTCGAGTCAAAGGGAGCCACGGCATCGATACCGCTGCCCACGGCAGCGCGCCGGAGCAGCCAGCGCTGCTGGCGCGAACGGTCCGCGAGCGAACGAGCCTTGACGTACCAACGCTCCACCTGCCGCTGGGGACCGATCACTTCCGCGTCTTCGGGGCCGACGAAGTAACGCATCTCCAGCACCACGAAGCGCTCACCGGGCTGCTCGCGGAGCATGTCGAGCGCGGCTTTGCGCAGCTTGCTGGCGGGGCGTGGGGTCACCCAGCCCTTGACGCACGTGTCGCTCGGTGATCCTCGATCGACAGCCTCGCCGCCGCCGGCCTCATCCTGCGCCTCTGCTGCCGTGCCGCTGGTCGGCACCCGTTCGCTGGTGGGGGGTGGGAACGGCCCGGGCGAGCTCGAAGCGCCCGTTGACGGTGCCTGCGGACGGAGCGCCTCGCGCGCCTCGCTCGGCTTGCTGGGGACCGCGGTAGAGGTCACCGGCACTGGCCCCGAAGCTTCCGGCTTTTCAGCAGCGGGCTTCCCCTCGACCACCAGGTCGTCGGGCTCTCGCTTTTTGTCGAAAATCGTACGATCACAGCCGAGGGCGCAGAGCGCAAGGCTCGACACGATGATGGTCGGGGGCAACCTCCGCATGCGTCCGGTGCGAATAAATAGTGCTTTCGCCGAGCGCGTCCACCCGCTTCTCAGCTTCTAAAGTCCTTCGGGAAGTGGAATTCGCTCTCGCTCATCACCGGGAACGAGCGGGAACCGGCCTTCGCTCCAGTCCTGCTTCGCGCGCTCGATGCGCTCCTTCGAGCTAGAGACGAAGTTCCACCAGATGTGTCGCACGCTCTCGAGTGGCGCGCCGCCAAGCAGCAGCAAGCGCGTTTTGCCCACGGCCCTCACCCGTGCCTCACCCGGGTGAAACACCAGTAGCTGTGGCTCC
>JAICTU010000687.1 GCA_025936205.1 Polyangiaceae bacterium
ACGGGCGCAAGGGGACGCTGCAGGATCAGGCGCAAGGCGCGGTCATCGACCACAGCCAAGGCGGTCAGGTGTCGCAGCGCGACCTCGATGCGATGGCCGAGTTCCAGCAGGGTTTGTTTACTTCCAACCGCGCAAAGAAGGTCGCGAAGAAGCTCGACAAGGGTGTCCCAGTGGAAGACATCCAGGCGCCCGAGGCCGATCTGGACGACCTCACCCCCGCCCAGGCTCGCGGGCGAGACGTATACAACCTCGCCTGCGAAGCCTGCCACGGCGGTGCGACGACGACCCAGGTCATCAACCGCCAGGTGCACGACTTGGCGTTCGTGATGCTGAAGGCGGACGGCAACGTGCTGTTCGACAGCTCCGTGCAGCCACCCCAGGCCGTGCTCAATCCGCAGCCGAATAACGAGTTCTTGAACGTGGGGTTCGCCAACTTCTCGTATCTGGGTCAGATCTTCGGCGACTTGTTTGGCCCTCGCTTCAACGCCAGCGTGGCACTGCCGCAATACCGCTATCGCTTCTACACGGATGGGACCCGCAGCGTGAAGCAAGTGGACTTGCCGCCCGTGCCGCAGACGGCGAGCGGCATGCCGACGGATCTGCAGCCCGCGCTGGATGGGAACGGGGCGCCCATCTTTGGACCGAACTTTTTGCCGCAGCAGTTCTCGACCGATCCCGGGCGCGCTGCCACCACCGGCAATCCTGCCGATTTCGAAGCGTTCGATGTGCCCGAGCTGCGCGGCATCGCCAACACGGCTCCGTATTTCCACGATAACAGCGCAGAGACGCTGCGCGACGCCGTGGACATGTACAGTAGGTTCATTCTCCCGTTCTTTGCGCCGCTCCACCTGCCTGCGACGTTGCCGCCCGAAAATGGCGGCTTTCTCCCGGAGTCGCTGACGCCCCAGCAAAAGGACGATCTGCTGGAGTTTTTGCAGATCTTGTGATTGTTCGGCGCGAAGCCGAGCTGCGACCGTGGCTCTCGAGCGCGCCCGCGGGAGATCGTTCCGGCGGGCGCGGGACGGCAGGAGGCCGCCGAGGGCCCCGAGGTGGCGCGCAGCGCGGCGCAAGCGTGAGCCCGGCCCCCCCGGACCTCTCGTGAGCTGACCCGCTAATGGACTAACGTCGCGCAACCAAACTGCAGCGTGACGCCGCCGTTCGAGCCGCGCACTTCGTCACAAGTGCTGCCGCAGAGCTGGATTTGACTCTGATCGGCAGAGTACTGCCAGCCGCTGGCACAGCCGCTGCCCGAGCTGCGGGGAATGAGCTGCTGCGTACCACCGGGCGGAGCAAAGAGGATGTTGACCTTGTCGGGGTCGAGCACGTTGCCGGCGGGCGCCGCGGGAATGTCATAGCGGCAGCTCAGGGCGATACCGGTGATCTCGGACAGGGCGTTTGCGAGACCGGCGCCCAGATCATTCTGCGTGGTCATGTCGAAATGACAGTAATTGGGACCATTGTGCGAGCAACCGGGCGTGGCCGTGCCCCCGGCCTCGGCCATCTGCGACAGGCTCGTCCGAGCGCCTTCGCTGCCCGGTGAACCGATGACGAAGGTGTATATGCCCGCGGCCAATGCGCGTGCCGCCTCGTCGATGAGCGGCTGCGGGTCGACGGCATTCTGCCCGCCGCCCTTACAACCGAGAGAATATGTCGCCTGGCCATCGGTGATGAGCACGACGAAGCGCGAGCCAGCCGTGCTCGATGCTTCCAGTTGCGTGAGTGTATAGCGGTAGGCATCGTGGGTGGGGGTGCCACCGCGTGGATTCTGGCGCCCGAACGCCGTGTTGATTTTCTGTCGCTGTGCGGAGCCAGCGGCAGCGAGTGGCGCCGCGCTCACGACCTCGCTCTGGTCAAAGCACGGCTGCGCATTGTTCGGCACGTTCGGATAGAAGACGACGCCAACGGAAGTTTCGCTGGGCATGCCCTCGACGGCAGAGAGCAGCGCCTGACTCGTAACTTGCCACTTGGAGCCGCGGACTCCCGGTGCTCTCTGCGACATCGAGCCGCTCGTATCGACCAGAAGCTCCAACAGGGCGGGGGCGAGCTCCGCGCCCGCGGTTTCACCCGCGCAGACCGGTCCACTATAGCCCTGGCCCGGATCCGGATCGGAGCCGTTCGCCAGACCCTGATCCGGTCCTATGTTGAAGAGCGGACCCGCCGACAGATCGTTCTGCGCCCCATCTTTGGACGCAGAAGAGCACCCTAATCCCACTGCGAGCGCCAGAGCCGCCCATGCCACAGGACCAAACCAAGCGCGACACGCCGACCTCTCGTTGATCATCTTCTTCCGGGGTTGAGGCGCGCCTGGTGCTTTTCTCGAGCCCAACAGGAGTGCGGGCTGCATGCGCAGGCACAGGGACGTGCCGCTGATCTAACGATGCTCATGCCGCAAAGTCAACGCAACGAAGCAGCCCTGCCTCGCGTGTTCTCGGCTCCGCGCAGAACTCGCGTTCTACTGTCGTTCAGGACCGTTCAGGACCGTTCAGGACCGTTCAGGACCGTTCAGGACCGTTCAGGACCGTTCAGGTTACGTCCCGTTCAGCGGCGTTCGTTCAGCTGAATCGCCGCGAAAGATCGATCACGTCTGCTGGACGCATACAGGCGGCGCTTCGCTCGTTGTCGAGGCCGCGCCGTTTCACGCGAGGTGGCGCGGGGGCGCGTGCTTCGAGACCGGCGGTTGCTCCTCCCGACTGCGTTCGCGAGCGTCTGGTCCAAGGAGACCTGCTGCGAGGCTCGACGCTGGCCGCGGGGCGCGCTCGTCGGGGGGGACCCCGAGCGCCGGGGCAGAACGGCGCGGGCGCGGAAAGACTCCACGGCAAAGTCGTCGCTCGAGGCGCACGAGCTGGCGGCATCGGACGAGTGGTCTGCATCTTGCACGCCGCTCTCGCAGCAGGCGCCGGAACGATCCGACAAAGGCGAAGGAGCACGCGTGGCGATGATGATCGGAAGTCGACTGTGGGCGATCCCGGAAGGCTACATTCCGCCGGAGAGCCATGGCAGCGGGCGGGCGATGAAGAGCCACGAAGCAGCCTGCTTGCTCAACGCGGGCGATCAAGATGCGCACGTGGAGATCAACATCTTCTTTACCGATCGCGAGCCGTGCGGTCCGTATCGAGTACTGGTGCCGGCGCGGCGCACGCTGCATTTGCGCTTCAATGATCTGCGCGATCCTGAGCCCATTCCCCTCGGAACCGACTACGCGAGCGTGATCGAATCGGATCAGCCCATCGTAGTGCAGCACACGCGGCTCGACTCGCGTCAGGCGGAAGAAGCCCTGCTATCGACCATCGCGTACTGCGAGTGATCGCAGCGCCAGCAACGGAGCGCACATGAAGAGACTCAGCGTCTTGAATGGGATGGACTCGGCGAATGCGACGAGTCCAGCGCCGTGGCGCAAGCGTCAGCGGTCGGATGATGCAGGGCGAGGGCTCGCGGCAGACGCGCTGGCGTCGCTGGAAAACGAGCTGCGCCGGCATGTGGCAGGGGAGGTACGCTTCGATCGCGGGTCGCGCGCCCTATATGCCACGGATGCCTCGAACTACCGGCAGGCACCGCTCGGGGTGGTGCTTCCGCGGCTCACCGAGGATGTCATCACGACGGTGCGACATGCCGATGCGGACAAGCAGGCAGCCGAGCGCCAGGCGCAGCAAAAGCTCATCCTCGCGGAGGCGGAAGAACAGGCTGCCACCAAAGTCGCGGCGGCCAAAAAGCAACTGGCCGCGGCGATGACGGCCGAAACTGCCGCGCCGGGGATGGCCG
>JAICTU010000193.1 GCA_025936205.1 Polyangiaceae bacterium
GAGCGGCAGTGTATCGATCGCGCACTCGGCGGAGACACGGCGGCCTTCGGCGAGCTGTACGATGCCTACGCCGCGCGCGTGTACGAGCGCGTGCTCCTGCCCGTCCTGGGCAATCCCGCGGCGGCGGAAGACGCGCTCGGGGAGACCTTTCGCATCGCCTTCCAGAAGCTCGCCGACTTCGAGCCCGGCAAGGTCAGCATCTATTACTGGCTGGCCCGCATCGCCAAGAACAAGGCGCTCGACATGCATCGGGCGAAGAAGGTGAGCGGCCGCGTGCTCGCCAACTTCGAGAGCTTGCTCGAGCCGCTCTACACGCCCAACGCCTCTCCGGAAGAGTTGCTCGAGCGCGAAGTGTCGCGCCACGCCATCGGCGAAGCGGTGCAGGCGACGCTCGGCGAGCTCAACGAACGCTACCGCCGCGCCATCGAGCTGCGCTTTCTGCAAGATCTGTCCAGGGAGACCTGCGCCGAACAGCTCGGCGTGAAGCTGGGCACGTTCGACGTCTTGCTCCTGCGCGCGCTGCGCGCGTTCCGCAAGAGCTGGGAGGAGCGCATGCAGCGGCCCTCGCGTGAGGTGGCGTTGCCATGAGCGGCGAACCGCCGTTTGACCCCGGGCTCGAGCTCGAGGACGAGCCGAGCGACGAGGAGTTGCAGGCGGCCAACGCGCTGCGCGAAGCGCTCGACGGTCGTCGCCCGGGCACGCACCTGCCGGAACCGGCGCTGGAGACAGCGGCGCTGCTGCGCTTCAGCACCGACCGCGGGCGCCTCTCGCCCGAGCGCAGCGCGACCGTGCGCTCGGAACTGCTCGCTTCGCTCGCGCCGGTATCGGGGCGCGCGCGCAAACGCCGCGGCTGGCGCTACTGGCTGGGCATCAGCCTGACGTTCGCCGGCGGCGCGACGGCGGTGGTCGTGATCGGAGTGATCGGGGCTCGGCAACTGAGCACGCCTGCGGCACGCGAGGAAGCCAGCTTCTCGGACACACGCTCCGCCGCGGCGAGCTCTGCGGCAGCGGCACCGGAGGCGCCCGGAGCGCCCGCCGATCCCCTGGCGGCAGCGGCGCCGCCGCCTCCAGCGGAGGAGCCCGCGGCGGAGGCAGAGCGCTTTGCCGCGAGCGAGGGCGCGCCTGCTGGCGCGGATGGGGCGCGCGGGTCGGGCGCGCTCGCGCGCCCAACCCGCGCCAGGAGTGAAGCACTGCGGCTCGACCGTCATGACGAGCAGCGGGACGACGAGGGCAAAGCTTCGCTTCGCCGCATGGCGAGCGCCAGCGCTGCGGACAAAGAGGCTGCAGCGGGCGGCGGGCTCGCGGGCAACGTCGCCTCCCGCTCCTCGACGGCCGGCGGCGGCATCGGCAGAGCGGGCGGTACTCCCGCAGCCGGTACTCCCGCAGCCAGTACTCCCGCAGCCAGTGCTCCCGCAGCTCCAGCGGCCACTGCGAGATCTTCGCCGCGGCTCGCGCAACCGGTGGCGAAGGCCGACGAGAGCGCCGCCGAGGCAAAGAAGAGCGCGCCGGTGCCGCCCACCGAACAGGTGGAGCGCGAGAGCCGCAAGTATCGCGCACAGGTACTGGCGGAGCTCCACGACCCGCGCGTCGACGGCGCGTATGCGGAGCTCGACCGGGCGCAGTCGAAGCCGGAGCTGGAGCGAGCGCAGGCGCGCCTGCGCTCGCTGGAGTCGGGCTTCGGCGGCGCGGACGCGCCGCCGAACGCCCACCGCATCCGCCCGGATCTGTACTGCCGCCTGGCGGAGGTCGCGCTGCGCCTGGGCCAGCCGAAGACCGCGCTCGACTGGGTGCAGCGCGGGCTCGAGCTGGGCGTGGCGCCGAGCCCCTTCGTGGCGCGGCTGTATCTGTTGCAGGGCCAAGCCCGAAGCGCGCTGGGCGATCGCGACGGGGCGGCCAAGAGCTACATGAAAGCCATCGAGATCAACGAACAGCTGCTCGACGAGAGCCTGGACGGCCGGCAATGACCGTGCGCTCCCTGACGCTGACGGCAATTCTGGTGCTCTTCTCTTGCGGCAGAGAGCCCCCGCGCGAAGCCCCGCCGCGGAACGGCAAACCCGCCGCGCCCGCCACACCGGAGCCAGGGCAGCGAGAGGAACAGGAGAGCGCCGCCCCCGCGCCGCTCGAGCAAGACCGGGCCGAGCCAAAACCTGCGGCCTCCGAGTTCGCGCCCGCCCCCGCGCCTCCGCCGGCTGCTTCTCCCACGAAGCCAGCCGCGAAGCGGCGAGCGCCTGCCAAGGGTGAGGCGCCGAGCAGCGAACAAAGCCCCGACTGGGCTGTTGGCCCCACGCCCACCGAAAGCGCTCGCACGCTACGCCGACGGCTCGATGACGCCGTGAAGCTCTCGACGCCCGACTGCCCCTCGGCGCGCGAGCGCAAGCAAGCCATCTGCGACCTCGCGCAACAGATCTGCCAAATGGTCGACCGCGACCCCGATATCGCCTCCGTCGAAAGCTACTGCGACGACGCCAGGCAACGCTGCAGCGACGCCGAGAAGCGCACTGCCCAGCGCTGCCAGTAAACCCCATGGCTGCAGTTCGGCCCCCCCGGCGCGCGCCGCTGGGCCCTCTTCCTCGAGCATTTCGAGGTTGCGATGGAAACCTCGTTTCGAAAACTCGAAGGGCCCCCGGCACGCGCTGGCCCCGTGCGGCGGGCTCATTCTAGAGGGCGCCGGCGCCGGGCGGGGGCGAGCCCTGTCCGAAGCCCGCGCACTCGAGCAAGGTCAGCGTTTCGGGGAGGCAGGTGATCTGTTCGAGAGGGCGCCGATCGGGGCCCGGGGCTCGGCAGTCGACGGGTTGCCCGAGGCGGCATTGGTAGAGGGCGCGCTCCGCCGTGTCGCAGCCCGGTGTGAGGAAGCGGCACTCGGCTTCGCAGTCGCGGGCGGGCTGAGGGCATTCAGCGGCTTCGCGCAGGCAGCTGGCGACGCAGCTGCCGGTGGTCGGGGAAACGCAGTCGGCGAGCGCAATGCGTTCGGGCGCGCAGATCGGGAGCGGGCGGGTCTCATCCGCGACGCAAAGGAAGTCGCTGTCGGGCGCGGCTCGGTAGCAGGCGGTGAGCTCGCGCCAGGGCGGTTCGCAGCGGGGCATGCGACGGCCAACGGCCTTCTGCTCGCAGTCCGAGACGCAGCCTTCGGGGTAGTCTTCCTCGCAGCCGGCGCGTTGGGTCGCATGGCACCAGTCGTCGCAGGCGGTGGGTGCCAGCGGATAGTCCGGCTGGCAATGCAGCAAAGGCGCAACAAGCATCCAGCGCATTGGCATCTTACGCATTGGCGTGCTCGTGCGTTCGAGCATAGTGTGCGGATCGCGTTCCGTCCAATGCAGCATCGATGTCGTTGGCTTGCGGTGGCCTGCGCGATGGCGTTGGTGGCGCCGTGTGTCCGCAGCCAGCCGTTGGCGGCAATTGTACCGCCGCATCCAGTATCGGATACGCGCGTCGCTTATCCCGACGGCGCGACTGGGGACTCGGAGGTCGTGCTGGAGCTCGTCATCCGTCGCGATGGCAGCGTGGAGCGCGCAGTTGCTCAGAGTGGCGACGCGCCGTTCGTCGAAGCCGCGGAGCGCGCTGCGCTCGACTGGCACTTTGAGCCCGCGCGCCGCGGCGATAGGCCCATCCCCGCGCGCATTCGCTTTCGCGTGCTGTTCGAGGCCGCTCTGCCGCAGGTGGACGAGAGCGCGAGCCCGCCTGCGCGGGCTCTGCCGAGTCCTGCGCCGTCCGCGTCCACAGCACCCGCGGCGCCGCTCGAAGTCACGGTCACGGCGACGAGGCCCGCCGGTTCGCGCACGGTGTCGCGCGCCTTTGCCTTGCAGCTGCCCGGGGCTTTCGGCAATCCGTTCGCCGCGCTGGAGGCAGCGCCGGGCGTCACGCCGACGCTGTCCGGTGCGCCCTATTTTTACGTGCGGGGCTCGCCCCCGGGCAATCTCGGCTACCTGCTCGACGACATGCGTCTGCCAGCGCTGTTTCACGTGCTGGCGGGTCCGTCGGTGGTGCACCCGGCGCTGGTCGAGAGCGTCGACTTCTTTCCCGGCCCCTACCCGGCTCGCTATGGCCGTTTCACGGGCGGGGTCGCAGCGGGTCAGCTGCGTCCGGCGAGCTATGAGTTGCACGGGGAGGCGAGCGTGCGGGCGTTCGATAGCTCGGGGCTGGTCGAGCTGCCGCTGGGTGAGCGCAGCAGCGCAACGCTCGCGGGGCGGGTGTCGTATGCGAATCCGATCGCGCATCTGTTCGCTCCGGATGTCGACGTCTCGTACTGGGACTATCAGGCTCGTTTCAGTCATCGCACGGCGAGCGGGGGCGAGTGGAGCGCCTTCGCGTTCGGCTCGCGCGATGCGCTGGATCGAGAGCGGGACAGCGGCGAGCGCGAGCTGGTGTTCGGCGCGGAGTTTCATCGGCTGCAGCTGCGCTATCGGCAACCGATCGCAGGTGGTTCGGCGACGGTGATGGCCGTGGCCGGCTGGGATCGTTCGGCGCTCGCCGACGGGGACGCAGGGGTGCGAGACAGGCTCGGTGAGCTGCGAGCCGATCTGGAGCGCGAGCTGGGTCCGGGCTGGCGCTTGCAGGCGGGGGTCGATGCCGGGCTCGATCGCTATTCGCTGCACGTCGGCGCCGTGGAGGATCCCGATCAGCGCGCAAACATTCTGGCGCGCTATCCGACGCGCCTGGATCAGGTGGCCGGCGGTTATATCGCGGCACAGTGGCACGGTTTGCCGGAGCTGACGCTGTCCTTCGGCTCGCGCTTCGACGTGTTCCGCTCGAAGGGGGCCACTGCGCTCGCGCCCGCGGCCAGCGTGATCGCGGAGTTTCAGCTCGGTCCCCGTCTGCGGCTGATCCAAGGTCTGGGCCTCGCGCATCAGCCGCCCAGCTCCAATGTGCCGCAACCCGGATCGAATCCGACGCTCGGCGACGGCTTGCAGCACGCGCTGCAGAGCAGCGCCGGGCTCCGGCTGGAGCTGCCCGGCGATCTGCGCCTGGAGGCGACGCTGTTCCAGATGGCGCTGTTCAATCTGAGCGACAGTGTCGGCATCTCGCGCATCGACAACGGTGACCCCAGCATCGACGAGAACACGCGCTCCACCGGTTCGAGCCGCGGCCTGGAGCTGCAGCTGCAGCGCGCGCTGAGTCACGATCTGGGCGGTTACTTGAGCTATACGCTGTCGACCTCACGCCGCTTCGCCGGGCGCGCGGAGGGGCCGGCCTTGTTCGATCGCACGCACGTGCTGAGCGGCGCGCTCTCGTACCGCTGGGGACGCGGCTACTACTCGGGGCTGCGCGGCACGTTCTATACGGGTGTGCCCGCCGACGTGGCCTACCTGGCGGCGGCGAGCAATCCACCACGCAGTACGCCGTTCTACCGGCTCGACACGCGCCTGGAGAAGCGTTGGCCCTGGAACGAGCAGGGCGCGTACTGGGCGCTGGTGCTGGAGGTGCTGAACACGACGCTCAACAAGGAGGCGCTCAGCGACAGCTGCAATGCCTACGTGTGCCGCGAGGACCGCGTGGGGCCGCTGACCGTACCCAGCATCGGGCTGGAGGCGTTGTTCTGACGCTCGCGATCCTCAGAACACGAAGGCCTCCAAGCCCGTGCGCAGGTTGAGGCTTTGTTCCAGAAACACGTTGCCTGCCACCCAGCCCACGCTCTTGGCCTGCCCCTCCGCGTAGAATTCGAACTGACTGAAAAGAGGTACGTTGAGGCGCACCTCCAGCGCACCTCCCGGTGCCGCCGAGCCAGCGAAGAAGCGCTGATCCCTGGGCTGGAGCCAGAGGCGGACACGCGGGCTCAGCGTGGCGTCCGCCCAGTGCAGCGGGTACCGCAGGAGCTCGACGCTGAGCCCCGGCAACACGAGCGAGTCGCTGACATACGCTCGCAGCTCCGTGAAGGCATTGTACGGCCCGGCCTTGCCGAACAAGTGGAGCGCCAGGGAGTAACCGAAGGGCGCCATCACGTGCTGGAGACTGGCGTTGACGCTCACCGGCAGGCCATCCACGTTGCCCAGATCGAAGGTGTAGAAGCCGATCAGCTGCGGGTTCGCGAGATTCAGCCAGGAGAGCCGGGCCTGCGTCTGCAGGTAGCGGCGCTCGCGAGGAGTGAAGTCGGACTCCGATCGATAGCGGTCGATGCCCACTCCGGAGGGATGAATGCCGCGCTCCTCGTACGGTTCGTCGGGGCGAAATAGATCGTAAACCCAGCCGTCGGGGTCGAGACCGGTGAAATCGCGGATCCCGACGCTGGTGCCTTCCTTTTCGTTCTCCTTCTCGGTGGTGCCGTCCGAGTCGAACGCGGCCTGGTTCATGTACAGGATGGCGTTGAGAACCGTGAGCCACTCGGTGAATGTGGTCGCCGGCCTCGTGCCGAAAAAGAAGCGGTCTTTGTCGAACGCGACCCCGAGCGAATAGTCGCCCTCGATCCCCGCGGCGGACATCCGCACTTGATCGGCGGGGTGATCGCGCTTGAGCCGGATCAGGTCGTCGTCCTTGACGCGGCTGACGTTGATCAGGTCGTCAAAGAGCTTCAGGTCGTAGATGCCATTGTAGCTGCCGATGCCGTAGTGGCTCATCACCGAGCGGTGCCACTCTTCGTGCATCCAGCCCTCCCCCGCAGGCAGAAACGAGACCAGGACGTCTGCGCCGGCGATCAAGAGACCGTCGGTGAAGTAGACGAGCCCCTTGGGCACGAAGCGCGGGTACGGAATCGACAGGATGCCTGCGTGCACCAGGTAGTAGGAGTCCTTGGCGATCGCGAGCGACTGCTGCATGCTGGGCCAGAAGCCGAGCTCCAGGTTCTCGCGCACGTCCACGGCCGGTACGTCGAGGCGCAGCCGATGGATGCGGGGGGCGTAGGTGGAGCGCTCTGGCTGCACTGTGGCCGCCGGCTGCACTGTGGCCGCCGGCTGCACTGTGGCCGCCGGCTGCGCCTGCACGGTCGTGACGGTGGTCAGGGAGAGCCCGAGCAGGATCAGCAAGAAGGAGCGCACGATCCGGCACTCTTAGCGAGTGCATGCGCCGAAGGCTACCCGTCTTGCGCGCGGGGTCGGCGGCTGATCCATCCCGCTCGCGCCGGTTCAGCTCCGTGTCCGTCAAAAGTCGTCGGCGTCCTCATCCCCCTGCTCGGAGCCGCCGGCAACCGGCAGAGCTACGACCGAGTCCCCGATCCGGACCGAGCCTTCACCGATCACGCGCGCCGTGATGCCGCCATGGCCGCGGCTTGCGTTGAAGCCGCCGCGACCGAGCGTCTCCTCGAGCCGGCGGCACGGCGCGCAATAGCCGGTACCCTCCAGCGTGACCCCGCCGATGTTGAAGCGCCGCGAGCGCAGCGCCAGCACGTTGATGCCGGATACCGCCAGGTTGCGCCGAAGGAGCTCGGGTGCAACTCGTTCGCGGCCCAGCAGCGACGCGAGCACCGCCAGATGCTCGAACTGAAACAGGGTCACCTGACGCTTGCTGCCCGTCCCGCGCAGCGCCGTGCGATCCCCCGCGAGACCGCGCCCCGCGATGAAGCTCACCTGCTCCAGCAGCGTCATCGGCGCTCCCTGGGCTGGCCGCACCCCGATCCAGCGCAACTCGCCCCGCTGGGCAAAGCGTGCTCCGAGCTCTCGAAGGGACACCGGCGACATCGACCGCTCCTGACTGACTTCACGGATGTGAGTGAGCGGTTTCTAGCTCATGCCCTCGAGCGCCAGAAAGGGGGCTCGCCGCTTCCGCGCAACATCCGGCATCAGGATGATCCCACCCTGGCGGCGCGCGTGCGCGAGCTCCTGTCGGCAGCGGGCTTCGCCAGCGGCGAAGATCGCGAGCGGGGCTACGACCACGGTGCGTTCGTGCCGCTGATGCTCACTTATCCGGACGCGGACGTCCCGGTCGTGCCGCAGAGTTCGACCGCTGGCTGCAAGCCGCCACCTGCGCCGCCCCGGCGGAACGCGTCGCCAAATGCAACCCGGTGTACTGCGATCGACAGCCCAGGCAAGGGGCGAGATATTAGATCGGTCGCGCCCTCGGGCGTAGAGCGTCATGCCGTTCGCCCGTTGCATCAGGTTCTGGATCGTCGCGCTGGCAGCGAGTCGCTCCGCGGCGGCGGATCCGGCGGCGGCAGCACAGGCTTCCCCCGCCGACATCGCTGCAGCGCAGGCTCTATTCGAGCAAGGCCGCGCGCTGATGGCGCACGATCGCCCGGAGGACGCCTGCCCCAAGTTCGAGGAGAGCCAGCGCCTCGATCCCGGGCTGGGCACGGAGTTCAACCTGGCCAACTGCTACGAAAAGCTCGGCAAGCTGGCGAGCGCGTACGCGCTGTACACCGAGGTCGCGGCGGCGGCACGTGCCAGCCAGCAGCAGCAGCGTGAAGAGGTGGCCCGCCGGCACGCGGAAGCCGTGAAGCCCAAGCTCACCAAGCTGGTGATCGTGGCGCCAGCGGGCAGCACCGGCAAGCTGCGGATCGAGCGCGACGGCACGGAGATCGGTGAGGCCCAATGGGGCTTCCCCGTGCCCGTCGATCCGGGGCCACACCGCGTGCGCGCGTTTGGTGACAGCATCGGCGAATGGTCCACCGAGATCGATATCCCTTCGGATGGCGGCGTGCATCAGGTGGAGATTCCCGGCGCCGCGCGCGGCTCACAGAACTTCTCAAACCGCACCTGGGCCCTGGCATCCGCAGGGGTAGGCGTGGTTGGCCTGGCCACCGGCAGTTACTTCGCGCTGCGCGCCATTTCGCAAAAGAACGCGGCCGATGCTGCAGGCTGCCACGGTCGCGAGTGCCCAACTCCGGACGGTGTGGAGCTGCGCGCGAGCGCGCACCGCGCGGGCAATCTGGCCACCCTGGGCATGAGCGTCGGCATCGCCGGCGTCTCAGCTGCTGCGTTGCTCTGGTGGCTGCCCGCCTTCGCGGCGGAGGATCAGCAAGAGAGCTCGACACAGGTCGCGCTGACGCCGGTCGTGCTCCTGGACAGCGCCGGCCTGATCGTGCACGCCCGTTTCTGAACGCAACGCCTGTTGCACAGTGCTGCGCAGGCGCGCCTCGTGTGCAGAGCGCTGGACGTGGCATTCCGCCACGAGCCAACATTCAACGCGCTCGCGTGCTGCCTTTTCTCTCATCCACAGCGTGCGTCATGCTTAGCTGATGCTGGTTCGGTGCGGTGTCCGTCGGCGGCCGGCCGACGATCAGGCGTGGATTTGACTCATGAGGTGGAGGAGAGCCAAGATCGCACGCCCGGGGCGCATGATCGCGGGTCGCTACCGGCTGGAGGCGCCGCTCGGACGTGGCGCCATGGGCGAGATCTGGAGGGCGGAGCACGTGCGGCTGAAGTCGCACGTGGCCGTCAAGTTCCTCGACGCCTCGATCGCGGACGACCCCGAGATGCTCGATCGCTTCCTGCGCGAGGCGCAGTCCGCGGCGGCCGTGCGCAGCACACACGTCGTGCAGATCTTCGACTGTGGAGTGGAGGCCGGCGCTCCCTACATCTCGATGGAGCTCTTGCAGGGAGAGAGCCTGGATGCCCGCTTGAGCCAGCGCGTATGGCTCTCACCCGAAGAGCTGAACAAGATCTTCGCGGAGGTCACGCTCGCGATCGGCAATGCGCACAAGATGGGAGTGATCCACCGCGACCTCAAGCCGGGCAATATTTTCCTCGTGCGCGAGGGCGAACTCGAGCTCACCAAGGTCCTCGATTTTGGCATCGCCAAGGTGATGAGCCAGAATCTGAGCCAGACCAGCGGTCTGGGCACGCGCACGGGAACGCTGCTGGGGACCCCGCACTACATGAGCCCGGAGCAGGCACGCGGCAGCCGCGATGTCGATCAGAGCACCGATCTGTGGTCGCTCGCGATCATCGCCTATGAGTGCTTGACCGGGCAGCAGCCGTTCTCCGGGTCGTCGCTGGGCGATATCGTGGTGCGAATCTGTACGGAGGAGCCGCCCGCGCCCTCCACAGTGGCCGATGTCCCGGCGGGCTTCGACGCTTGGTTTGCGAAGGGCGCGAGCAAGAAGCCGAGCGACCGCTTCGCTTCGGCCCGCGAAATGGCCGATGCGCTGAGCGCGGTCCTGCTGGGTCAGGAGGCGGCCGCGATGGCGAACCGCACGCTGGTCCTGGCCGGCACGGGCACGCAGCATGCCGTGCCGATCCCGCTCACGCGGCGCGAGCCGGCAGGCTCCGCTGCTGTCGCTTCCTCCGGTGTGTCTTCTTCTCCTGGCACTTCCTCCGCGGTCGTGGCCTCGGGCGAGGGCCGAGCGTCGTCGTCTCTGGCCTCGCTCCCGGGCGGCGCGGGAGCGCGCGAGGCCGCAGCGTCAGCGCGCGAGGCGGCAACCTCAGCGCGTGATCGGGAACACTCGCTCGGCGGCTCGCTCTTGCTCGCGGCGCACCTGCGCTCCGCGCTGGCCCACTGGCGTTCGTCTCCGCCCGTCTTGGGCCTGCTCCACGCCGGCGCAGCGCTCGCCCGGTGGTGGAGCGCGGCCTGGAGCTGGTTCCAGGACGTGCTCCGGCGCGCGCTGGAGCAGCGGCGTTCCGGTGGCGAGGATGCGCCGCACCCCGCAGGCGAGCGCTGGCGCTCGAGGGAACGCTGGGTGTTGATGGTCTCGCTGTTGTGTAGCGCAGCCGTGCTCTCCTTCTGGTACAGCGCGAAGCAGCGCGGCTCCTCGCTGCCCCCCGGCGAGCGCACCGCGGTGGCTTCGCCGCTCGGCGGCAGCTCGCCCGATGCACTCGCCGCGCCAGCAGCGAGCGTGCCCGAGCCGCGCCCCGAAGCACCGGAAACGCGCGCGGCGAACGAATCCGCAACCGCCCGAGAACCGTCCTCGCGCGAGCTCGTCGCCGGCACCGAGCGCCGTCCGGCGCGCTCCGTCTCTCGAGAGCCTCGTCGGGTGGAGTCCTCCACCGCCGCGCTGCAACCCGGTCGGGTGCCGCAACCCGGTCCTGTGTTGCAACCCGGTCCTGTGCAAGCCCGCCAGACGGGTCAGGCGGCGCCCACCCGCCCGGCGCCCCGCAGCTCACGGCCCCCCTCCCGCAGCAACTCCAAACTCAGCACTGCCGATCCCTTCGCGGAGCGGCTGTGAGTCTGCAGCCCGTGCGTCCGTCGTGCTCGATGCAAACTCCTGTTGCGGCGCTCGCGAGCGTGCTCGCGGCGCTCGCGTGCAACGGCATCCTCGGCATCGAAGAGGCCCACCTCAGTTGTTCCGGTGATAGTGCTTGTCCCGAGTCGGTTGTCGAGCAGCGGCCGGCGCCGGCGAGCACTCCCGTCGCGAGCTCCAGCGCCGGCGGGGCATCAGGTGCGGAAGCAAACAGGTCCACGGCTCCGCCGGCAACCTCGGTGGCCGACGCCGGAGGGGCCGATGCGGCCGCGATGGCAAGCGCGACAGAGCCGACAGTACCCGAGGTGACCAATGGCACCCCCTTGCCGGTCGCCAACGCGCCCGGCGGCATGCCGCCGAGCGAAACGCCACCCGCGCCGTCGGGCCCGCCGAGCTCCAACCCGGCGCCGCCCGCCTGTCCGCTGTGTGATAGCTGCTCTCCGGCGGGCTTTGCCTGTCAGGGGAACCAGCTCTTTTCCTGTGACCCCGTGCGGCGCCAGAGCGCGTTCATCTCCGACTGCGGCAGCGGTGCTCGCTGCGATGCTGCAGGCGGCGCCTGCGTGGCCCCGATCTGCGCTCCCGGAACGGTCAGCTGCGACGGCGCTCGGCTCGTCACGTGCAACGCCGACGGCAGCGCCTTCACGAACACCGCCACCTGCGCCAGCGCAGCGTTGTGCGATGCCCAGTCCGGCAGCTGCGGGCAACCTGCTTGCGCCGCGAACGAACGCCGCTGCCAGGGGGCTCAGCTCCAGCTCTGCAACGTCCAGCGCACCGCCTTCGCGGGCGTCGAAGAGTGCACCTCCGCTGCCAATTGCGACCCGGTGAGCGGCTGCCGAACCGCCGCATGCGGCATCGGCGAGCTGCGCTGCGCGGGCTCCGCTTTGCAGCAATGCAACGCCGATCGCACGGCCTTCGGCTCGCTCGCCGACTGCGGAAGTCCAGAACTGTGCGACGCAGCGGACGGGCGCTGCAATCTCTGCGTGCCCGGTGCGCGGCGCTGCTCGAACGCGGGCACCGTCGCGGTCTGCGCCGCGTCGGGCCTGAGCGAAGACAACACGGCTTGCGGACTGCTCGAAACCTGCTCCAACGGCGCGTGCGCGCTGCTGGGCGGCATCCCGCTGCCGCTGCCGTGATCTGGTGGACGGGACCTGGCCGACGTGACCTGGCCGACGTGATCGGGCCGACGGAGCTCAGGGCAGCAGGTCGCTCTCGCCGCCCATGCCCGCAAAGCCAAACGTGCCGGCCGCACCCGCCACACCCGCGCTCCCGATGTTCGAAGCGCCCGCTGCGCCGCCGCTCGCGTAGCCGAACGACCCAGCCGTGCCAGCGCTACCGAAGCCGGGCGT
This sequence comes from Polyangiaceae bacterium, assembly GCA_025936205.1. The sequence continues at coordinate 12,388 of JAICTU010000193.1, forward strand.
ACCGCCTGTGCCGGGAAAACCACCCGCGCCGGCCGTGCCCGCGATGCCGAGCCCCGGGGTGCCCGCGTTGCCGTTGTTCACGTCCGGCACACCGCCCCCGGGAGCCGCGGGGACCAGCGTGCCGCTTCCTCGGGTCACAGTGCCCGCAGCGCCCGCAGCAGCCGGCACGGAATAGGTCACGCTACCGTCATCGCTGCAGGCGGTCCCCCACACGAAGAACGCGCAAGAAATCACACCTGCTGCGATCCGCAGCGAGTCATTGCGGAAGAGATTTGTCGTCATCCGCAGGCGTGTTGCATCCCCCGTGCCGGATGCACACCTGCATCACCGGCAGCGAATACAATGGCGCCTCGCTGAGGCGGGCGAGTAAAAGCCGACCGCGCAGCGGGCATCTGCTGGCGACGCGGGGCGACGTGTGGAGCCGAGCCCTTCACCCGGCTCGGCTCCGGCCGCTCGCCGCCTCTGCTGCCGCCGAAGCCCGAGTTGACGCTGATCTCGAGTGCTACAGGCGCCGCAAGAATGACAGCCGACGAGGATCCGTTCCGAAGGGCGGAACGTCGTTCCGTGGCCGGCTTTTGTGCTCCGTCTCTCGGCGGGGGCGGCTCAGAGCGGCTGGTAGCAGCAGAACGTGCCCGTGCTGAGCGCTGCGCGCAGATAACGGCCGAGGGTCGGGTCCGCTGCGCTGACGCGCTCGACCACATCCTTCAGCCGGCGCTGCACGTTGATGCGCGTGCGCTCCACGTCGGAGGCCGCGCGCCGGTCGCGCCCGCCGAGCCCCACGGCCCCCGCCAGCTGCTCGGCGATGACTTCGATCTCCCGCGCGCAGCGCTCGGCGCGGGCCGCGTCCCGGTACTGCTCCGCCTCCTCCTGTTCGTTGCGCAGCTCCGCCAGGCGTGCCCGGTACTCTTCCTTGGCGCGCGGGTCGAGCACGCTGCCGGCATCACCCGTCGCATGATCGACACCCACGAGCTCGAGCACGTGCAGCTGCCGCCCGGGTTGCTGGAGCAGAGCCTGCAGGTAGACGACGCCCTTGGAGTGCCGCAGGCGCACCAGCGCGCCCGCCACCGAGGCGAGCGTCCAGATGTCACCCTCGCGCTGCAGGCGGAGCGTACCGGGTGGCTCGCGCGTGCGAGCGGCGCCGGGGGCAGGCAGTTCCGGGAGCGGTGAAACGGCTCCTCCCGGCAGCGCCAGCGCCGAGGCGCGCCGGCGCCGGCACAGCTCGATCAGGATCTCCGAGGATGCGCCCGGTGGGACCGAAGATGGATCCCGGACCGATGTTCCAGAACACGCGATCGGTGGCGCGCAGCAAGCGAGGATAGACCTCCCGACACTGCTCTCGATCTCCGAGCACCACGGCAGCCTCTCCATGGCCCATCAGATCCATCAGGTTGGCGGAGATCATCTCCAGGCTCTCGACCGGCACCAGCGAGAGCCGTTCCCTCGCCTGCTCGCGCCGCCCGAGCCCCGCCAGCATCCAGCCCATGTACGGCGCCGAGCCCAGCATCGTGCCGAAATGCTGCACCAGCGGCTCCGCCTCGTTCACCAGCAGCTCGGGCTGGCAGCGCAGCTGCGCGAATGAAAGCCGCTGGGTGAGCCAGAGCGCGCGCGCCGGGCCCGACCCGCAGCGTTGCACCAGCGCGCGCAGCTCCGCGCTCCGGCGCTCTGCTCCCTCCACGTCCCCGTCCAGCATGCTGAGCAGCGCGCCGATCATGCCGCGCCGGACCTGGTGCAGCGGCTGCGGGAACTCTTCCAGCAAGACATCGTACGCGGGCAGCTCCGCTTCGGCGCGGTCCCGCTCGCCACTCACGAGCAGCGCTGTCAAATCGGCGGGGAGGGTCAAGAGCAGCACCAGCCGCTGACCGAGGGCGCGCGGCAGCTCCAGTGTCTCCTCGATGCGCGCAAAGCGCTCCGCCTCCGGCACCATCAGCGTCACCGTCGCCGCGAACTGCAGCACGTAGAGCAGCGTGTGGCGGTCGCCGAGGCGGCGCGCCAGGGCCGTGGCCGAGCGCATCAGCCCCACGATCTCCGGCGCATCGTGGTAATGGCGTGGCGGCGTCAGCGCCGCCGCGAGCCGCGCGCAGACCCGCGCCCGCAGCGCCGAGTCGGCCTCGCCCAGCTGTGCCTTGGCGCGACGCAACAGCGCGATCATCTGCTCGTCGAGGCTGCCGCTCAGCAGCTCGGTGCCGTAGACGAGCGCCGCCCGCGCCTGCAGCTCCGGCTCCAGTGCGCGCTCGGCCAGCTCGGCCGCATGCGCGGCCAGCTGTTTGCCCTCGTCCGTCTCGCCCAGCCGGATCAATGCCTCGGCCAGGACCAGCTCGAGCTGCGCTTGCAGGGGCTGCGCGAAGGGCTCGCCCGCCGCCGTGCCGAGCCCCAGCGCGCGGCGACCCAGGCGAACCGCGTCTTCGAAGGCCAGGCGCGAGAGCGCCGCCTCGGCTGCTGCCAGCGCCACGCGCGCGACGCGTTCGCGCGCGCCCGCCGGGTCGAGCTGCCCCGGCTGGGCGTGACCTTCGAACAGGTGATGCGCCGCCGCCTGAGGGTCGCCGAGCGCGAGCAGCCGCTCACCCGCGCGCGCGTGTAGGGCGGCGCGACGCGAGGGTAGAAGGTCGCGGTACAGACGATCGCGCAGCAGCACGTGAGAAAAGCGGAAGCTGTCGAGCGCCGCCGCCGGCACCAGGATGCTGGCCGCGAGCGCAGCGCGCAGCGCCTCCGCGAGCTGATCCGCGGGCAGCTCGCCCGCCGCCGCCACTTCCGCGCTGGAGAACTCGCGCCCGATCACCGCTGCCACCTCCAGCGCCGCGCGCACCGCGGGCGCCAGCGGCGCGAGCCGTTCATCGAGCACGGCGCCGGGCTCGGCAGGCCAGGCCCCGGCGTCCAGCGCGCGCAAGCGCAGCGTCTCGACGATCAAGAGCGGGTGGCCTTCCGTCAGGCGATACAGCGACTGTGCACGGGCCGGGCTCGAGCGAGCGTCTGCCGCTTGCAACCAGGCCGCGACATCGACCGGCGAGAGCCGCGCCAGGGCCGATACCTCCGCCTCGCGTGCGACCTTGGCGAGCAACCCCGCGATCTCCGGCGCGAGCCGGAGCTACGCCACGCGGTAGTCCCCCACGACACACAGCGGCGCAAGCGCCAGCTCCCGCCCGAGCAACAGCAAGAGCAGCAGGGACGGCTCATAGGCAGCGTGCAGATCGTCGAGCACGAGC
>JAICTU010000357.1 GCA_025936205.1 Polyangiaceae bacterium
CGAAGCGCATCAGCTGTTCGCCGATGCCCTGACCGCGCTGACTGGAGTGAACATGCACCGACTCGACCTGCGCCACCAGGCAGCCGCCGTAGCTCAGCTGGCGAATGAAGGTGAGCTGGAACGTGCCCACCACGACGCCGTCCCGCTCGGCCACGTACACGCTGTTGTCCGGCTGCTCTGCGATCGCATCGAAGGCCGCGAGCTGGCCGGGCCCGAGCGTCACATGCTCGGGCGAAGAGCGGCCGCCGTGATCGTCGGCAAATAGCCTCACGATGGCCGGCACGTCGTCCCGGCGCGCCAGACGGATCACAGCGCTCATGCTGCACATTTTGGCAGCCGCGGGCGCCGCGTCAACACGGCCTCGAGGCGCTGCGTGACTCCGCCAACCGAGCTGCCTATAGTCGGCGCATGAGCTACTCGTTTGCGCCCGCGTTGTTGTTTGCCCTGTCTCTTGCAGTGGCCTGCAAGTCGTCGTCGTCGACGGCGCAGCCCAGCGCGGAGAGCTCCCCTGCCGCCAATCCGCACGCGGGCCTCGACCCGGCGACGGCCGCTCGCGCCGAGAGCGCCCGCGCGCAAGGTGCAGCTCCGCACGCAGCCGGCGCAGACACCCTGCCGGCGGCACGGATGATCGAGCCACATTCCGTGACCCCGCTCCCCGGGGGCCGCTCCGGGCTCGGCCCGTTCTCGCTCGCCGTGCCTGCCGACTGGAAGCCGAAGCCCACGGTCTCGGGAATGCGCGCGGCGGAGTTCGAGCTGCCGGCGAGCGGCGGACAGGCGGAGGTGGTCGTCTACTACTTCGGCGAGAGCGGCGCGGGCAGCGTGCAGGCCAACGTCGATCGCTGGGTGGGGCAGTTCACGCAGCCCGATGGCTCGCCGTCGAAGGACGTGACCAAGGTCGAAAAGGTCAGCTTCGCCGGCCAGGAAGCGAGCATCATCACCGTCTCCGGGCACTATGCGGCACGCGCGATGCCCGGTGGCGAGGCCGTGGACAAGGCGGATCAAACGCTGACGGCGGCGATCGTGCCCAGCCCGAAGGGGCCCTACTACTTCCGGCTGATCGGCGATCGCGCGGCGGTGGCCGCTCAGAGCGGGAAGTTCCGTGAAATGCTCGATTCGCTGAAGCTGCAGTAGCGCGGTGCAGTAACTTGCGGATTTGAACCTTCTGGGGCAGAGTCCGGCGCGCTGCCCGCTTCGGACGGAGGGATTCATCCATGCATCTTTCACGCGCTTCCATTGGCTTCGGTGTTGCGCTGTTGTCTGCTCAGACAGCAGGGGCGCAGGCCCCGGCTGCGGCCGCTCCGGCCGCCAAAGCTGCCGCGCCTGCAGCGAGCAAGCACAAGCACCTGCGCGCCTGCCCTGCCCACATCCCGGAAGCGCTGAACCCGCCCGCCGACGCCACGCTGGAGCTGGTGTTGCCGGCGGCCGGCGTGCAGAGCTACGCCTGCGGCGTCGACAAGCCGGGTGAGGCGCCCGACTGGCAACCGAAGGGGCCGCACGCCAACCTGGGTGAGGGCAACAACATCGTCGGCATCCACTTCGGCGGCCCCAGCTGGCAGCTGCTCGACGGCAGCACGGTCAAGGGTACCAAGATCGCGTCCGCTTCCAGCCCCGACAAGTCCGCTGTCGTCTGGCTGCTCATGTCCGGCGCCGCCACGGGTGAAGGCGGGCTCGGCAAGATCACGCACATCCAGCGCCTGGAGACGGTCGGCGGCAAGCCGCCCACGACCGGCTGCGACGCGAGCCACCTCGACACGAAGGTGCTCGTGCCCTACCGCGCCTACTACTACTTCTATCGCCTGAGCGAGCCCGGTGAGAAGGTCGTGCAGTGCAAGGGCGTGGCCGAGAAGAAGCCCGCCGCAAAGAAGGACGACAAGGCGCCCGCAGCTGACAAGAAGCCGGCCGAAAAGAAGCCGGCCGAAAAGAAGTAACGCTACTCGGCGATGGCGCTGGGCGCGGTCGTGGCGCTGGGCCCGGTCCGCCCGAGGCGCATACTTCCCTACCTATGTGCTGATGCCGGAGCTGCCGTAACCACCACGATGAAGGCCGGCGCGGACGAACCAGCCAGGGACGATCAGGAGCGAAAGGAGCTCCTGATCGACGAGCCCTGCATGCGGCTCTATTTCCATCGTGATGACGGCATCGTGCATCACGAGATCAGGAGAAACCTGACCAGCGAGGTGTTTCAACGCGTGCTCTGCCGCGGCGTGGAGGTCCTGGAGGCGACCAAAGCCCGCAAGTGGCTTTCGGATAACCGTGACCACTTCAAGCTGTCCGAAGCGGATGAGGAGTGGGCAAAAACGGTGTGGTTCCCTCGCGCTGTCGCCGCTGGCTGGAAGCACTGGGCGATCCTCAGACCAGAGAGCGCGATCGGGGCGCTCAACATCAGCCGGCTTTCCCAGAACTATGCGCGCCTCGGGGTCAACACGCGGATCCTGAGCGACTTCAGCGAAGCGCTGCGCTGGCTGAAGGCCTGCTGAGCGCGGGCCGCCACGTGCGCCGCGCTCTGCTCGGGCTTCGGATCTGAGATCAGCCGTCGGAGACCGGGCCCGCGTCGGAAGGCCCTGCGTCGCCCGCTGCGGGCCCGGCGTCGGAGGTGTCCAGGCTGAGCGGGATGTCGCCGTCCAGGCTGCGGCGGCCCACCAGCGTGAAGGTGGCGTCGACGCTCTCGGCGGGGCAAGTGTCCAGCACCATCGCGGCTCCGCCCTCCGCGCCCGCGCGGTTGTCGTGAGTGGCGCACAGGATGCTGGCGTGGGTCGTGCCCAGCTCGTCCGTGACGCGATGGAAGCCGCTGATCACCGGGGAGCCGGTGAAGGACCGGAACGAGAGCGATCCGTCCGTCTCGACGGAGATCGAAGAGATCTTCGAGAGCTCCGGGGGCACGCTGGTGCCGTCGCGCGAGACCAGCGACTTGACGTCCACGCCGTACACGCTCTGGCTCGCGTCGCCATCGACGGAGTAGAGCTCGATGCGCGCGTCGAACACGTTGCCGCTCACGTTCAGGTGCGCGAGATACGACTCGCGCATCACTTGTTCGGAGGCGCGGTGGGGCACCGGCGCGAGGTCGAGCATCGGCACGTTGATGCCGCGCACGACCGGGCCGGCCTCGTTCTGCTCGCGGATGTTGCTGCGCGTGGTGCCGTCACCCGAGAAGCCCTTGACGATGCCCTCAGGGTTGAACACCAGATCCAGCACCCACTGGCGCTTCTCGTCGATGTCCGCCTGCGTGATGGTGAGCGGATGCTGGAATTTGAACCAGTTGCCGCCGTTGCCCAGGATCACCACGGCCTTGTCTGCCGGGCCCACGTCGAGCTCGGTGTGGGGCGAGGTGTAGTAGTCGCGGAAGTTGTCCACGCCGATGGTCTGCACGCGCGTCGGGCCGTCGTGCGTGTACAGGAATGTGCCGTCGCCCAGCGCCACCGTGGCCTTGACCTTGATCGGCAGGCTCCAGGTGATGATACCGTAGTTGTAGGAGCGCACGTGCTCGACCTGCAGCGGCGTCGTGCCCCGCAGCGTGGCGCGCGAGGTGGGATCGAGCAGGTTGACGAAGCCGGCCTCGCGATCGCGTGCGGCGTCCGCGAGCGCAGTCCAGTCGCCGTTCAGATCATAGCTGAGCACTGAGCGATCGCCGGAGTAGAGCTCGAGGCAACCCGTGGGGTTGTTGAAGCCGCTGCCGTTCGGCGTGAGCGACTCGCAGATCTGCACCGAGTAGATGTAATACTCGAGGCTCTCCAGCCCCGGGCGCACTGCGCCACCGCCGGAGAAGGCGAGCAGGTGTTGCGAGCCGCTCGAAGACGCGGCCGGTGCCGAGAAGCGCATCTCGATGCCCGCTTGCGTCGCGTCGCCGCCGGCGCCGCTCGCGCCCGCGGTCGAGCTGCCCGTGCCGCCCGTCGCGCCGCTCGACCCTGCCTGCCCCACCTGATTGCTGCCGCCGTTGCCGCCCTTCCCCGTGCTCAGCGCATCATCCGCTGAATTGCCACAACCCAAAGCACAAACCAGGGCCAACAGGCCCACCCCACCTCTCGAGCTCATGCGTCCGGGAACGGCCCCCTGCTGCCGGGCTTGAACACGTTCCGGCACGATGCACACGCGCCGCGCTCCAAAGCGGCACACGCCCCTGCCCTCGGAGTGCCACCGTGTGCGCGGCGAGTGCTGGCACCGGTCGCCTCGAACGCGCAGCCGAGAGGGCTCCCTGGAACCTTGCCCCCTCGCAACGACAAACGCGAGGTTCCCCGGGGGCCCCGGGGAACTTCAAATCTCGCTCGGCCCACAAACACGATCAGACTCGTGCGGGGCTGTGAGCAGCTCAGCTGGCGGCGCGGGGAACTCCGCTCCGGGCGAGGGCGGGGGCGAGGATGCGCCAGAGCGTCGCGAGCAGCACGATCGAGCCGCCGGCGAGCGCCCAGGGTCCAGGTCGTTCACCCGCGAAGAGGAAGGTCCACACGGGGTTGAGTACGGGTTCGAGCAACACCAGCAGCGATGCCTCGAGCGCGCGGGTGCGCGCGACACCGCGCACGAAGCAGAGGTACGCGAGCCCCAGCTGGAAGATGCCGAGATAGAGAAGGATCGCGAGATCGACGGGGCGCGCGCTGGGTCCCGTCGTCCACAGCGGCGCGGCCGCGAGCGCGGCGATGCCGTTGCCGAGCACGAGCGCGGCGCTGGAGCCGGCCTGGCCTGAGGCCGCGCTCTGGGCCATGCGACGGAAGCCGATGATGGTGGTCGCGAAGGCCACGCCCGCCGCGACGGCGACCAGGTTACCGGTGACCTGCCCGGGGGAGAGCTCGTCGAGGAAGAACAGGCTCAGACCGAGGCCGTAGATCGGCACGGCCAGTAGCTCGGGGCGCGTGGGCGGTTCACGAAGCGCTTTGCCGGAGAGCAGCAGCACCCACAGCGGCGCCGTGGACTGCAGGAAGATGGCGTTGGCGGCCGTGGTGAGCTTGTTGGAGATCGCGAACAGGCCGACGGTCGCCGCGTAGGCGATCGCGGTGAGCAAGACGGGCAGCGTCGGGCGGCGCCGCGCTTCGGGCACGACCAGGAACAGGAACAGCCCCGCGACGAGCGAGCGGCCGCATGCGATTTGCACGCCCGAGAGCTGGCACAGTTTCATTGCGGCACCCGCCGTGGACCACAGGCAGGCCGCTGCGAGTAGCAGGAGGCGACTTTCGAACATGAGAATCTTTCGGCGCGCGGGCACGCAGGCTAACACGGGTTGGGGGTGAACTAGAGGGCACCCCCCAGCGCGGGCGGCTCGAGTTAAGCTGAGGCACCTGGGCCATCGGCCGCCCGCATTCCGGCATGAATACGAAGCTGCTCGTCGACTCGATCGTACGGCAGACGACCGTGCTGATCGCGCAGCTGTGCACGGCGGCGGGCGTGCGCGCGCCGCTGGCGCAGATCGCCGATCAGGTGTTTCTGGGGCTGTCGCGCGAGCTGGAGGCGCAGGGCGTGGGGCGCAAGGTGGCTGCCGACATGTTCGGGCTGGCGCTGCGCAGCTACCAGAAGAAGGTCCAGCGCCTGACCGAGAGCGAAACCCAGCGCGACAAGACCTTGTGGGAGGCCATCCTCGACTATCTGCGCGACCAGGGCAGCGTGCCGCGCCGGCGCATCTTCGAGCGCTTCTCGCGTGACGACGAGTCGGCCGTGGCCGCCATCTTGAATGACCTGGTGAGCAGCGGGCTCGCCTACTCGACCGGGCGCGGCGGCAGCGCCGTGTTCGGGCTGACCTCGGCCGTCGACCGCGAGCGGATGGCGGACGAAGACCTGCGCGCGACATTGCCGGCCATGGCCTGGCTGTTGATCTACCGCGAGGGTCCGCTCGACGCCCTGGCGCTGGAGGAACGGCTGGGCATCGGCGGTACGGAGCTGGCGACCATCCTGGTGGAGCTGGAGCACGAGGGGCGCGTGCAGCGCGAGCCGGGCACGGGGCGCTATCGCTCCGGCACGATGACGATCGCGGTCGGCGATCGAGCAGGCTGGGAAGCAGCGGTGCTGGATCACTTTCAGGGCATGGCGAAGGCGATCGCCGCCAAGCTGCGGCTCGGGCCGCAATCGGAGCTGAAGGATCTGATCGGCGGCTCTACACTCTCCTTCGACGTGCATCCGGGGCATCCGCTGGAGAGCGAGGTCTATGACCTGCTGCGCTCGGTCCGGACACAGGTGAATGAGCTGTGGAACCGGGTCTCTGCGCACAACCGCACGCATCCGATCCCGGATCAGGACAAGACCAAGGTCACTTTTTATCTCGGCCAGAACGTGGAGCGGCCGGAGGCCGAGTGCGGGCCACCGGAGCCGCCGGATGCCGGCGAGGGAGAGGACGAGACATGAGCATCGGGGTCCTGCGAGCTGGATTGCTGGCGCTGAGCGCCGTCGCCCTATCGATCGGGTTGGGCTCTTGCGGCAAGGTCGCCGACGGCGGCGAGGAAGCGTTCTTCGACAGCAACACCAACTGGCTTTCGCGCTGCATCGATGACGATGAGTGCAACGGTTCGCTGCGCTGCTACTGCGGCATGTGTACCAAGCCCTGCGGCCAGGATAACGAGTGCAGCCTGCTCGGCGGGTCGCAGTGCGCTCAATCGGGCGAGGACGTGTGCGGGGAGCAGGCGAGCGCCGGCGGGCTGTGCGTGCTGAAATGCGCAGTCGACAGCGAGTGCGGGGACGGCTTCAACTGCAGCGCCGGGCAGTGCGTGCCCAAGCCATGCGTCACGCTGGGAGCACTGACCTGGGACGAGGTGTTTCAGGACATCAACGCTGACCTGCTCGCAGCCGACCAGGACGATCGCCCTTATTATCGCTACATCGCGCTCGGCAATGGTTCCGGAGATGGCCCGCAGAACGGCCATTGCGGCGTATCCACCGAGGTGAAGCGCAACGCCGTGGCGAAGCTGTTGAATGCACTCACCATCGATGGCCGCTCCCATCAGCCCGCGTGGGTCCACGCCGACGGGCGGGTATTGCGCATCGATTTGCGCGATTTGAGCTGGGATCGGCAGATCACGGTCGGCGGCGCCTATAGCGACGAGTGGGAAGCACTGGTGGCGAAGGACCCCTATGCCCTTCCCTTCGCGGGCGCTGATGCAGACGCGGCGATGGCAGATACGGGCACCGCCGTTCCGGTCATGCTGGCGGACTCGTTCATCGCGATCACGACTCAGCCCGATGTCTACTACGGCTTGCTGGAGATCCCCGAACGGCTCGACCAATACTTGACGGAGGAGCTGGGCATCGACCTGACGGCCCCGTCGGTAAAAGCAGGGTTCACCCTCAACGGCCATGAATTCCTGGCCCAGTACTGGCCGACGCAGGTACGCGACGGCTACGTCTGGCAGATCTCGGAATTTGGCAGAGAACCGGGCGCGCTGCTGCAGGATCCGCTCGCGCAGCCACTCGGGCAGAGCGAGGTCATTTTCACGCTGCCCAATGGCGTGAATGCGTTTGCCTTCATGGGCAACGACGGGCGCCGTCTCGACAACTGGAACGCCACCGCCGACGACGCGGAGGGCGATCGTCTCGCGCGTGCGCCACGGAGCAATTGGCGGCGCCATCCGCGTGAGATCGTGGTTCAGGATGAAGTCCTCGAGCAGGTGACCGCCAACCCCGATCCGTATTCACCCGCTGCGCTCGCCGAGATCACCCGCCTGTTCATCGGTCCCGACCGGCTCGAACGGCTGCTCGCACGCGACTACTCCACGTATCAGCTCGTCGCTCTGATGCGAGCGGCGGTAACGAGCGACGATCCCGAACCCGTGGTCACGAGCTACGCCGAATACGAGCGCCCGGTGACGCTCGAGGTCGCGGCAGCAGAGTTGATGGTGACGCCCGGCGATCTCCGCGACAACCTGAACTTGCTCAATCCCGCGCTCCAAGCGCTGAGGGGCGGCAGCATCGAACGCGACCTGTTCACGGTGCTGTTCCAGGATAGCGCCTGCATCCTGGACGCCGTGCTGGAGAATCAACCCGCGGACTGCCCCTGACAAGAGTTGCACACCCTGGGGGCGAACTTTCGTTCCCTTGTTGGCTTCCCCCCCGCCCCGCAAAGTGACGAAACGCCGATCCTCGAGGATCAGCGAACGACAGCGGAGGAGTAGAGGAATGAAGTCTGGTCACAACATCCAGGCGTGCGGACTCGTGCGCTCGGTGCTCGGGGGAATGGCTCTGGTCTGGCTGGCGAGCGGCTGCGGCAGCGCCGCGTCCGAGCCGGAATCGCTCGCTGCTCTCGGTCAGGAGTTGCACGGCGGCCAGAGCCACCGCCGCCACCATCCGGGTGGGGCGCAAAACGGGGGCAGCAACGCCGGCCCCATCTGCAACAATTCGGTACTTCTAAACCAGGACGAGCTGTTCCAGCGGGTCAACGACGACCTGCGCCGGGCGGACGCCGACGATCGGCCGTTCTTTCGCTACCTGACCATCGCCAATCGCGTGGGGGAGCTGGGCTGCGGCGCGGGCCTGGACGGCGAGCGCGCAGCGCTCTCCAAGGCGCTCAACAGCGTGTCGATCGACGCGAGGGCCCAGGTGCCGGTGCCGGTCGACGCCGATGAAGAGCTATTCCGGATTGATCTGCGCGACTACGGGTGGGATCGCCCGATGGTGGTCGGCGGTAAGACCTTCAGCGACGCCTGGGAGGCGCTGATCGCCCAGAGCCCGTACGCGCTCGAGTACACGGGCGACGACGCCGACGACGCCAAGGACGACACCGGCACGGCCGTGCCACTGTTGTTCAGCAACGCCCTGATCGCGGCGGTGGCGCGTGCGCCGCTCTACTACGCGCTGCTCGACATCCCGGCGGACGCCGACGACTTCCTGCGCGACGAGCTGGGCATCGACGTGGCCAGCGGCGAGACGGCTCGCGCCGGCTTCAGCGCCGCAGCCCAGGGCGGCGACGCCAGCTTCCTCGCCCAGCGCTTCGATGTACAGGTGCGCAATGGCGTGGTCTGGCAGATCTCCGAGTTCGGCGATCTGTTCGCCGACCCGCTCGGCAACGCGGACGGCGAGCGCGAGATCGTCTTCTCGCTGCCCAATGGCCTGCAGGGACACATCCTGGCCGACGCCAACGGCCGCGTACGAAGCAACTCCAACGTGCTGATCGACGCCCTGGAGAGCGACCGCAAGGCCCACATTGCCACGTCGTTCTTCCGCTCACGCGCCGCCGGCGTGCAGCTCGAGGACGAGCTGCGCGACTTCGTGCGCCAGAATCCGCGCAACTTCGCCGCCGCCGAGCGCGCCGCGATCCGGGCGGCCTTCCCGCGCCAGCGCGAGCTGCAGCAGATCCTGGCTGCGGACAACGCGATCTACAGCCGCGCGCTGGAGCTGATCGGGCTCGATATCGACGCCAGTCCGGAGCCGGTCTCGCAGAGCTTTACCGACTTCGACGCGGACGTGGACCTGGCGGCGGCCGCGGGTGACTTGCTGCTCTCGCCGCTGGAGCTGAGCGACAACCTGGCCTTGCTGAATCCGGTACTTTCCGTGCTGGAGCAGGGCAAGGTCGACCGCGACGACTTCAACCAGCTGTATCGAGAGTCGGCGTGCCTGCTCACGGTCGTGCTGGAGAATCAGGTCGCCGACTGCCCGTGATGACTTAACATCTGCCCCGCCGGATCGA
>JAICTU010000425.1 GCA_025936205.1 Polyangiaceae bacterium
AGAGCCCTCAGCGGCGCCGCCCTGGAGTTGCACCGGAAGCGCTCTGCCACCGAGATCCTGTATCGGTTCCGCGCGCTGCGCGGCGACGTCCTGGTCGTGGTCGATGCGCCGCTCGACCGAGCCATCCTCGCCTACTCCGGCGGGATGCAGGTGGCCAGCGAAGGCGAGCTGATCCTGTTCTGAAGGGCAAGAAGAAGTGGAAACCTCTCTACCGCGCGTGATTCTCGTGGACCTCTCCGAGGCTTCGCGCGAGGTCATGGTGCGGCGGCTGTTCGCCCAGGGCTACGCCGTGGAGGCCGCCCCCGATCCGGTCACGGGCGCCGAGCTGGCGCTGTCGTCGCCGCCGCGCGCGGTGATCGCGGATCTGTGGATGCCGAGCATCTCGGGCGTGCAGCTGTGCCGCCTGCTGCGCACGGAGCCCGCCACGGCGGAAGTGCCCGTGATCTTGCGCGGCGACAGCGATGACCCGCGCAGCCGCTTCTGGGCGGAGCGCGCTGGAGCGGCCGGTTACGTGCGCAAGGGCCGCATGAGCGAGCTGGTGCGCTTGCTCGCCAAGGTGGTGCTGCCCGCGGCGGAGGATGACGGCTTCTTCATGCAGCTGGGCGGCAGCAACATCGATATTCGCGATCGCATCGCGCGCTACCTGGATGCCGCCCTGTTCGACTCGGTCGTGGCCGCGGAGGTTCGCTCGCTGGCCGCGTGCGGATCGTTCGAGCGCCTGTTCGACGTGTTCTCGCAGTTCCTGTCCCAGGTCGTTCGCTACCGCTGGCTGGCGCTGGCGAGCGAGCCCGGACACTTCGGATTGCACCATCATCCCGCCAGCGCAGCGCAGGCGGAGCAAGAGGCGCGCCTCGCGCTCGGCATGGCGGGGGGCGCGGGGTTCCGCTGCGTGGTGGACGAGGACACCGTGCTCGAGACGGAAGGTCCGCCACCGGTGATTTGCCATGTGCCCTTCGCCGGCGCGCGCGTCGGCACGCTGGCGCTCGCGCCCAGCTCGAGCAGCGAGCCCGACACCGGGCGCCTGATCCAGCTGGTCGCGCGCGAGCTGGGAGGTCCGGTGCGCATGGCTGCGCTGATGGCCGAGCAGGAGCGCCTGGCGGCCATCGACGTGCTCACGGGGCTGCGCAACCGGCGCGCCTTCCAGCAGCAGATCGCGGTCGAGATCTCGCGTTCGACACGCTACGGCGTGCCGCTCGGGCTGCTGTTGATGGACGTGGATCACTTCAAGGCCATCAACGATGGGCATGGCCATGCCGGGGGCGACCGCGTGCTCTCGGCGCTTGGCGCGCTGCTGCGGGAGCGGCTGCGCACGCCGGACATCCCCGCGCGCTGGGGCGGCGAGGAGTTCGTGGTCGCGCTCCCCAACACGGATCTGGCGGGAGCGGGGCTGGCGGCAGAGCGCCTGCGCTCGGCGGTGGCTGAGGCCGTGATCAAGCACGGCAACGCGACCATCCCTGTCACCATCTCGATCGGTGTCAGCGCGCTGGAGAACGGCGAATCGCTGGAGACACTGACCGAGCGCGCCGACCAGGCCATGTACGCGGCCAAGGTACGTGGTCGCAATTGCGTGGTGGTGGCGGAGCCCTCCGCGCCGTTGGCTGCCGTTGCGCGCGGGGCTTGAGGAAGGGGTTAGGGGTTAGGGCTTTCGGATCGCGGGGCGGCGCGATCCGGGGCAGTGGTTGTGCGATCTCGATGAGCGGCCTCAGACCCTTGTGATTGCGGGGGTGGCTGCAGCTGGACCGCCCGTGTTTCACGCGATAATAGACGTGCAGCATGAGCAGGCATCTGATCATTGGCGGTGGCGTTGGGCTGGGCGCTGCAATCTTTCTTCTGGGCTGTAGCAGTGGCATCGATTCGCCCGATGGAATGACGACGAAGCCTGACCAGACTCCGTCGTTTGGTTCCGGCGCGCCCACCAACCCCACGCCGGTGCAGCAGACTCCTGCGCCTGTGCAGCCCGTCTCGGAGACGCCGCCGACGCCGGTGATGGCGATGCTCACGCCGCCCGCCGAGCAGCCCTGGCAGCCGCCGGCTACTATCGATCCGAACAGCCCGGTGGGCCTCCACGGCCAGCTGCACGTGCAGGGTACGGCGCTGGTGGACGAGAAGGGCGCGCCGGTGCAGCTCAAGGGCATCAGCTCGATGTGGCTGAACTGGGAGGACCGTTACTCGACCAGCAAGCAGGGCTTGCAGTGGATGCGCGACAACTGGAAGGTCACGATCTTTCGTGCCGCGATGGGCGTGGAGCCCGATGGCGCGTACCTGAAGGACCCCGAGCACGCGCTGAAGGAGCTACGCCAGGTCGTGCACAATGCGATCGATCTCGGCGTTTACGTGCTGATCGACTGGCACGATCACCACGCTTACGATCACCAGGCGCAGTCCGTGGACTTCTTCACGAAGATCGCGGACGAGTTCGGCAAATACCCGAACGTGCTCTACGAGACCTTCAACGAGCCGGAGGGCGATCCGGACTGGTCCAGCAAGCTCAAGCCGTATCACACGGCGGCAGTGGCGGCGATCCGCTCCAAGGATCCGGATGGGGTGGTGATCCTGGGCTCGCGCAACTGGTCGCAACGCCCGGATGAGGCCGCGAAGGACCCTGTGCAGGGCACCAACCTGATGTACACGGTGCACTTCTACGCCTGCGATCACCGCGAGGCGCAGCGCGCTCAGGCGCAGGCCGCGTACGACGCTGGGCTGGCGTTGTTCGTGACGGAGTGGGGCGCGACGCCTGCGGATGGCGGCGCCTCGAACCCCACGGTCTGCGCCGATGAGGCCGAGGTCTGGCACGACTGGATGGACGAGCGGAACATCGGCTGGGCCGCGTGGAAGCTCGATGGCTGCGGCGACTCCAGCTGCCTCTTCAACAGCAAGAGCGCGCCGGTCACGGGCGGCTGGACCGATCAGTGGCTGAACGGCCACGCCAAGTTCGTGGTCAGCAAGCTGACGGAGTAAAGCGACGCGGGGACGCTCGGTGGGCGGTCCTGGCGTGCGCTGGCGCGCTGGAGCGCCGAGCCCGTCAGCCGCGGAGCGTGCTATACACTCGAGATGTCCCTGCGCGCGCCGGCCCGGGCAACGTTTGCCGATCTCCTCGCGCTGGGAGACCAAGCATTTCACGAGATCCTCTCCGGTCACCTGGTGGAGAAAGCAGCGCCTCTGCCGGAACATGGCCTTGCGCAAAGGGCGCTCGGCCGCTTCATCGGCGGCCCGTATCACGACGACGACGGTCGAGGAGGGCCGGGAGGCTGGTGGATCCTGACGGAGGTGGAGGTCGAGCTCGAGCAACACCAAGTGGTGCGACCGGACATTGTGGGTTGGCGTCGCGAGCGGCTGCCTGCGCCCTGGGGGCAACGGCCTGTACGGGTGGTGCCGGATTGGGTGTGCGAGGTGCTGTCGCCCTCGGATGAGCGTCGCGATCGCGTGCACAAGTCCGCGCTCTATCTCAGGTCCGGGGTCGAGTATTTTTGGCTCGTCGCACCGGCGGAGCGCTTGCTCGAGGCGTATCAGCGACAGGGCGCTGCGTGGTTGCGGCTGGGGGCGTGGGGAGATTCGGAACGCGCGCGGATCGTTCCGTTCGACGCGGTCGAGATCGATCTATCGCGGCTTTTCCCGCCGCTGGGATGAGAAACGGGAGGCGCGCCGCGCTCCGCACGCCACGTGGCTTCCACGGGCGGTGTCCGCTTCCCTCCAGGACCGAAGTGGGCGCGGGACTGAGCGCGGTTGAAAGCTCAGGATTCGTCACATCTCGGCACTGCGTCGCCGAAGCTCTGGAGCGGTTGAGAGCAACGGTAGGACGCCTGGCTGCGCTGAAGGAGGTGGGGTTGCGCGAGAGGAAGTTCATGTTCCTCGGGAAACCTGACTTCGTGCGTCTGGAAGGGACGACGGTGGGCAGTTGGCCTGTGGGATTGCGCCAACTGGAGCTTCGGGCGGGGGAGGTGCGGATCGTCCGCTTGCGGCACGCACGGAGCGGGACGGCTCCGCTCGGCTTCGCGCGAGGCTCGCGCCCGGCCCCCCAGAGGCTCCGGGCACTCGATGCGAGATGTGACCAATCCTGAGCTTGAAAGGGGCCGATTTGCCCGCAGGTCGAGCTGATGATATCATGATATCAGATGGCCGATATTTTGATTCGCAAGGTCTCTAGCAAGACCAAACAGCTGCTCCGCCGTCGCGCGGCGCGGCGCGGCGTCAGTTTGGAGTCAGACCTCCGCGAAACGCTGGAGCGGCTTGCCCTCGAGGAAGCCTCGTCACCCGACGATGTCGAGCCGTTTGGTACCTGGCTGGTCTCGATCTCGCGTCCGGGAATCGACCTGGATCCGGCGCTCGACGAGCTGCGCGCCGCCCCGCTGCGGCCGACGGATTTCGAATAGAAGTGATCCTGCTGGATACGAACGTCCTTTCCGAGGCGCTGAAGCCGGTGCCGGCCGCACCCGTGATCGCGTGGCTGGATGAGCACTATCCCGACTGCGGGATCTGTAGTCTCACCGCGTTCGAGCTGCGCGCCGGCTTGGTGGTACTTGCCGATGGCAAGCGCAAAGCGGCATTGGAGAACGCGGTCGAGCGCGCACTCCGGCGCTTCGCGGAGCGGACGTATGCGTTCGATGCAGCTGCGGCTCATAGCGCAGCCGTGGTCCTCGCCGAAGCTCGCAAGGCCGGGCTGCCGCTGGGTCAGGTACCTATCAAGCTTGCTGATCTGCAGATCGCTGCCATCGCGAGCGCCTACGGCCTGCAACTGGCGACGCGCAACGTCGCCGACTTTCGTGGGCTCGGTTTCGGCCTGATCGATCCCTGGAACGCGAAGCCCGGCTGACGAGCGCGCGTGAGCGCCATCACTCACTGCGGGAGAGGCCGAACGAGCGGATCAGGCTGTAGACGTGCGAGCGCGCGATATCGAGGCGCTCGGCGGCTTGCTTCACGTTCCAGCTGGTCTCGCGCAGGGTGTCGAGCAACAGCCGCTCCTGGAACTGGCGCGTGGCCTGTTGAAAGGTTTGCGCGCGTGGCTCGGCGCAGGCGCGGCCCTCGCCGGGGAACAGGTGCTCGCGCTCGATCACCGTGCTGCCGCGGCCGCCGGAGCGGATCACCGCGGCCTCGACCGCGTGCTCGAGCTGGCGCACGTTGCCGGGCCACTCCGCGTTGAGAGCGGCCTGCAAGGCCGAGGGGGCAAACTTGAGCCGGCCGAAGCCGTGGGCCTGGGAGGCGCGGGCCGCGAAGAACTCCATCAGCTCCGGGATGTCGCTGCTGCGCTCGGACAGGGACGGGACGCGCAAGGGCATCACCTGCAGCCGGTAGCGCAGGTCTTCGCGGAAGCGCTTTTCCTGCACGGCGAGCGCCAGATCCATGTTGGTAGCGGCGATCAGGCGCACGTCCGCGGTGCGCGCCTTGTTGCTGCCGAGCGGGTAGTACTGGCGCGACTGCAGGAACTGCAGCAGCTTGGCCTGCGTGGCGAGCGTCAGCTCGCCGACCTCGTCCAGGAAGAGCGTGCCGTGCTCGGCGGCATCCAGCTTGCCGTCGATGCGGCGTGTGGCGGTCGAGTGCGCGCCCGGCATCGCACCGAACAGTTCGCTCTCCAGCAACGTCTCGGGGATGGCGGCGCAGTTCAGCTCCACGAAGGGCTGCCCGGCGCGGCGGCTGTTTTCGTGCAGGATGCGCGCGAGCTGGGTCTTGCCCGTGCCCGAGGCCCCGGTGAGCAGCACGCACACGTCCACCGGCGCCACCAGCGAAACCTGCGCCAGCGTGTCGGCCGTGGCGGCGCTGTGGCCCACGAAGTTGGGCAGGCGTAACACCTTGCGATAGGGCAGGGTCGCGTCCTGCTCGTCGCGCAGGCGCCGCTTCACGAGCAGACGATCCGCGAACACCGCCAGGTGCCGCGCGAACATCTGCGTGAGCGCCACCTCGTCCTCGCTGAAGGGGCCGCGCGCCGTGCGATCCTGCAGATAGACCACACCCATCACTGACGCGCTGCCGATCGGCACGCACAGCACCGCTTCGATCTGGTTCTGCTGCACGCTGCGGCGGTCCCGAAAGCGCTGATCGAGCACGGCGGAAGCCGTCACCACCGGCTCGCCGCTGGCGACCGCCTCGGCGATGATGCCGTGCGAGACCACGTCCCGGATCTCCGCGACCTCGGCATCGGAGCAGCCCTGCGCCACCTCCCAGCGCAGCGGCTCGGGATTCGCAGAGCGCTCATCGAACAGCTCCAGATAACCCTTGCGGGCCTGGGCCATGCTCGTGACCAGGCCGAGCGCCGTTTCGATCAGCTGCTCGATGCTGTCGTGCGCGCCCAGCTCCAGGAGCGTGCGGTACAGATCGCGCTCCTGGCGCAGCCTCTCCACGGACGGATCTCCTGGAATCTCTCGTTGCGCCATCTGCTGGGCCGGCCCTTCACGGTACCATGCACGCCCCAGCTGCCTGGTTGCAACTCGCAGACTACCCGAGGGGTCGCTATTTAGCAGTGAAGCATCTGATATAATTGGGAAATATTCTTGAAATTCGTGCGCAGGGCGCAGCCGCTGCTCGACGTCCGGCACGGGTTCCCAAGGTCCGTTCTCGCTCGGCATCAGGTGGAAGGGATAGACGAGCGTCGCGTGAACTCGTCGCGATCGAATCGCGATCCTCGAACGGCTCCGGGCTCACCCCCGAGGAGCCAAATTCTGAAATATCAGACACACCGCCGATCGGGTGTCGTCTGCAGAAGACGTCCTGTGCCGCGTCCGGCACACGCGACTGAGTGCGCGGGGGCACACGGCGAGCGGATTCGCGAGGTTTCTCACCCGCGCGGGGAGTTTTGCAGCGTTGGCATGACGGTTGCTCAACTCCCCCGCGGTGACTCAAAGCGAGAATCGAATCGAGCGCGCGGAGCAGACTCGACCTTGCGAAGAGCTCCTGGGCCTGGACTTGGCCGCTCCAGAGTCAGCGAGAGCGCTGGCGGAGCGCGAGCCGGCGCCCCCGTTTGGGCGCGATGCTGTCGGGCGCGATGCTGGGCCGCGCGAGAGCGCGTCTTCTTCTGGCCGCGAGTCCGCGCACTGCCTGAGTGACGAGCAGGTGCTCGCGTTCAGCGAGGGCAGCCTGCCGCCGGAGGCCATGGACTCGGTGAACGCCCACCTCGACTGGTGCCCCACCTGCCAGGAGCTGGTCAACGCGGCGGTCCACGACTGGGACCATCCGCCGGCGTCGGTGGCGTCCGACCGCATCTGGATGGCGACCTTCGGCCCACGCCAGATGATTGCCGGCCGCTACCGCATCGAGCGCTTTCTCGGCCGCGGCGGCATGGGCGAAGTGTATGCGGCGTTCGACACCGTGCTCAGCGACCACGTGGCGCTCAAGACGGTGCTCTCGACCAGCTCCGACAACCCGAGCGCCGTCAAACGCCTGATCTCCGAGGCGCGGCTCGCCCGGCGCATCAGCCATCCCAACATTTGCCGCGTGCACGACGTGGGCGTGCACGAAGACCACGGACGCATCGACGAACGCCTGCACTTCCTCACGATGGAGTTCATCGAAGGCAAGCGCCTCGGTCAGATCCTGCGTGCGGGCCCGCTGCCGCTCGAGCTCGCCCTGCGCATTGCGCGCCAGATCCTCTCCGGGCTCGACGCCGCGCATCGCGCCGGCGTGTTGCACCGCGACCTCAAGAGCGACAACATCATGGTCAAGGGCGCGGGCGACGCGGTCCACATCACCATCACCGACTTCGGGCTCTCCCAGGCGCTCGATGCGCACGCGCGCGCGATTGGCGGCGGCCGCCAGGAGCGCGTCGGCAGCCTCGCCTACATGGCTCCCGAACAAATTCTCGGCCACGACCTGGGCCCGGAGACGGACGTCTTCGGCTTCGGCGTCGTGCTCTTCGAAATGCTGTGCGGGCGCCTGCCGTTCTTATCGGAAGGCGAAAACCCGCGCGAGATGGCCCTGCGCCGCTTGAACGAGCACGCCGAGCCACCGAGCCGCTATCGCGCAGACCTTCCTGCGGCGCTCGATGCGATCGTGAGGCGCTGCCTGGAGCTGGGGCGCGAAGTGAGATTCAGGTCGGCGGGTGAGGTGCTCGAGGCGTTGAAGGAAGTGGACGCGGGCGGGGTGGGCTCGAGCGAAGAGGCTTCG
>JAICTU010000708.1 GCA_025936205.1 Polyangiaceae bacterium
CGAATCGAGGACAAATGAGCTGGCGAGGATGCGGGTCAGAGCGCTGGCAAGCCAGGGAATTTCGATGCCCTCGCCAACCCGGGGGCTCGCGTGGGTGCGGCGCTTGCGGGTGGCAGGGGCGGCCGCTGACCCCGGAAAAGCGGAGGTAGCATGCGGGACGGCCGCGGAGGGGGTGGGAGAGCGCCTCCCGAACGAGCAGGGAGGTGGCTGCTCTCGCCCTTTCGTCGGGCCGGGCGACGCCGCGGCACTAGGCGATCGCCAGGGGGCAACGCTAATCTTGGTGGCATGAACCTCCGTTCCACCCAAGACCGGGGCGATCCGCAGCGCCGCCCTTTGCTTCATGGGTGAGCCGCTGGATGGGTGAGCTGGGCGATACGGCATATGGCGGAGCGGTGACCTCTGGGGACGGCTCGGGTGATGGGCTGCGCGCGCCGAGTTCCGTGAGCCCGAAGCTCGCTGCGCTGCTCGGCCAGACACTGGGCGGCCGCTACCGGGTCACGGAGCTGATCGGTGCCGGTGGGATGGGCGCCGTGTATCGCGCCGAGCACATTCAGTTGCAGAAGCCGGTCGCGCTCAAGGTGCTGAACGCGGAGATGGCCGCGCACCGCGAGGCGATGTTGCGCTTCGAGCGCGAGGCCATGGTCTCGGCGCGCATTTCCCACCCGAACGTGGTGAGCGCGACCGACTCCGGGCGGCTCGACGATGGCTCGCTCTATCTGGTTCTCGAGTTCGTTTCGGGGCGCAGCTTGCGCGACCTGATCGACAAGGAAGGCCGGCTCGAGCCCGCGCGCGCGCTGGCGATCGCCGCGCAGATCGCCGAAGCGCTGGCGGCCGCGCACGCTGCCGGGATCGTGCATCGCGATCTCAAGCCAGGCAATGTGATGCTGCTCAGCCAGGAGAACAACCTCGAGTTCGTCAAGGTGCTGGATTTCGGGCTCGCGCGCGTGCTCGGGGAGCGCAGCGCCGGCGAACAACTCACGCGCAGCGGGGCGGTGTTCGGCACTCCGGAGTACATGGCACCCGAGCAAGCGCGTGGCGAGGCCGTCGATCCCCCCGCCGATCTGTACGCACTGGGCGTGATCTTGTACGAGCTGCTCGTGGGGCGGCCGCCGTTTCGCGCGCCCGAGCTCGTGGCGGTGCTCTTGAAGCATTTGCAGGAGGCGCCGCCGCCACTGCCGGCTGACATTCCCCGTCCGCTCGCCGAGTATGTGATGTCGCTGCTCGACAAGCAGCCCGCGCGCCGCCCGGGGGATGCACGCCAGGTCGCCAAGGCGTTGCGCCGCCTGGCGCCGCAACGGCCGATGCTGAGCAGCGCTCCGCCGGGCCCGAACCGCGCCGCGGCGAGCGCTGCGGCGCCGCGCTCAAACCCGCTGGCACGCCTCGCTTTCGAGCGCCTCGGTCTCCAGCGCCTCGGTCTCCAGCGTCTGACGCTCGATCGCGTCCAGATCGAGCGGGCGGTGAGCAGCCTGCGCGGGCTCGGCACGTGGCTGTGGACGGCCCAGCGCAGCCTCGCGCAAGGCCATCCTGCCCGGCGCGTCGCGCTCTACGCCACCGCCGGCTTGACCGCGGGCACGCTGCTGACGCTGCTGCTCTGGCCGCATCGCATCAATCAAGATCTGCAGCGGCGCGCGAGCCAGGGTGAACTGCAAGCGATGGGCGCCATCGCGGCAGTACCTCCCGTGCAGCGTCCCGGGGCCGCTTCGCTCGCGCTCGCTCTCGGTTACCTGAGCGGCGGCCAGCTCGAACCGGCGCTCGGTGCGTTCGGCGCCGCGCTCGATGCCGACCCGAAGCTGGCAGAGAACAAGGATGTGCTGAACGGCGTGCGGCGCATCGCGGACGACCCGGCGCTGCGCGAGCGCGCGTTCGAGCTCGCCGCGACGCGCCTGGGCGCGGGCGGTGCCGATCTGCTGTTTGACGTGTGGACGGCCAAAGGTGCCAAGGCGACGGTCATGCGCAGCGTGCGCAAGTGGCTCGACAAGGACACGGTGCGCGCGGCGGCCTCACCGGCGCTCGCCATCGCCCTTTCGATCCGCGAGACGCACGGCTGCTCGGCGCTGCGCGAGCTGCTGCCGAAGCTGCGCGTCCAAGGCGACGAGCGCAGCCTCGCGCCGCTCAGGCGGCTACAAGCCAGGTCCGGTTGCGGTTTTTTGAGCCTCGAGGATTGTTATTCGTGCCTGCGCGCCGACGGCAACCTGGAGCCGACCATCGCTGCAGTTTCCGAGCGAGCGGCTCCTCGTTTCGAGGTGAGGCCGCCTGCTGACGCCAAAGCGCCGGCGGCGGGCGCTTCCTCCGCGTCGTCCGGCGCCAAAGATCAATAGCCGATCCCGATGGCTCCGCCGAACGAGGCACCGCTCAGCGCGAGCTCGCCGAGCCCGAGCGGCGCGCTGCGCAGGGGTGCGTCGCTGCCGCTCGCCGCGAGCCGCACGTGCTGCGAAGCCGTCCAGCTGTAGCCGGCTTCCACGCGCACGAATACCCCCAGCCCGGGCGTGTTCTCGCCGGTTGGAATGTCGACGAGGCGCAGCGCAGCGCCGAGCGCAGCGTCGAGCCCGAAGCTCCAGCTGGAATCCTTCAGGAGCGCGCTGCCGATATCGTCGTGCAGTTCGGTCGAGACATGCACGGCTTCGGGCTGCACGCGGCCGAGCACGTACAGGCGATCGAGCACGGGGACGCGCAGCTCCGGGCCCAAGCCGAGCCGCAGCACGTGCAGGTCCGTCGCGGCGCCGCGATCGCTCGCCGAGCTGTCGCCGAGAGCGACACTCGCGACGCCCGCCAGGCCCGCCGCACCGAGCGCTCCGAGCCCGACCCCGGCTCGTGCCTGAAACATCGGTAGCTGATCATCGGTGGAATACGGATCGTAGCTGCGGCTCTTGATCAATTCATCGCGAACTCCGACCCACACGTCCACACGCGGAAGTGTGGCCGCGGGCAAGGAGAACGGGCCCAGCGCCAGTGCGTCCGTCGGAGCGGTCGCGGGTGGCGTGACGGGCGCAGGTGGGTGCGCCCGATGCCGTAAGCCCGGCTTGATCGACTCGGGGCCAGGAGCGGAGCGCGTGGCGTTCGGAGCTGCGGGCGCAGGACCGGGTGAGCTGGCGGGTGCGTAGGGAGCGACGCCCAGAGTTGGGCCTGGAGCTGCTGCTGGTGCGGGCGCGGCAGGTGCAGCCGGCGTAGGGCTGGACGGCGCGGGCGTGGGGGCGGCAGCCGGCGCAGGTGCGGGCGGAGCCGAAACCTGCGGGACTGGAGCCTGCGGGGAGGCGGCAGGCGACGCGCCCGGGGCAGCGGCTGCCTGTGCCCCAGCAGGTGCGCTCGTTGCAGCGAGTGCGACGGCCAGCGTTGCCGCGAGCGGCGCAGTCTTCATCGTGAACGTCATGGGTTGCCTCCGAGCAGCAGGCCAGGGAAGAAGCGAGTGTCCGCAGAATCGGGGCTGAGCGCGTCCAGGAGCGTCGCGCTGCGAGCGCCGCGCTCGTTGAGCGTGACGAGCACGCGGCCGCTGTCGTCCGGCGTGGCGATGTCGAAGACGCTCGTAATGGGGCGATCGA
>JAICTU010000510.1 GCA_025936205.1 Polyangiaceae bacterium
GGGCGCGCTGCTCAGCCCGCGCGCCAGCTGCGCCACCGTCGCGCCGCGCCGGCGCGCTTCCGTCCAGAGCGTGGACAGGCCCAGCTGCAGCGACGCGATCCCGCCCCAGGCTTCATGAACGGTGCCGCCGCCGCGGCGCTTGAGCCCGGGCGTGCAGGGGCTGTGATCGCTGATCACGAAGTCGATCACGCCGTCGAGCAAGCCTCGCCACAGCGCCTCGCGGTTGCCGTGCTCGCGGATCGGCGGCGCGCACTTGAACTCCGTGGCCCCGCGCGGGATCTGCTCCGCCTCCAGGCACAAATAGTGCGGGCAGGTCTCGACCGTGAACGGCAGGCCTTCGTCCTTGGCCGCGCGCAGCATCGGCAAGCAAGAGGCCGCCGACAGATGGACGATGTGCACCGGGCAGCGCGTCTCGCGACAGAGCTGGATCAATAGACGGATGGCCGCTTCTTCCCACGCCGCTGGGCGCGATTCCAGAAAGCCATGATACACTTCCGGATCCGTCTCGCTCACGTGCGCCCCTAGGTCGAGCTCGGCATGGGCCAGGAGCGGCAACCCCAGGTCGCGCAGCACGGGCATCGACTCGCGCAGATCCTTTTCGGTGCTGTTCGGAAATTCCTCGATGCCCGAATGCACCAGGAATGCCTTGCAGCCGAGCACGCCAGCACGCGCCAGCTTCGGCAGCTCGTGCGCATTGCCCGGCACCACGCCGCCCCAGAAGCCCACGTCCACGAAGCACTGCCCGCGGCAGGCCTCGAGCTTCTGTTGCAGCGCAGCGCCCGTGGTCGTGACCGGCAGGCAGTTGAGAGGCATGTCCACCAGCGTCGTCACGCCGCCGGCGGCGGCCGCGCGCGTCGCCGTGTCGAAGCCTTCCCACTCCGTGCGCCCGGGCTCGTTGATGTGCACGTGGCAGTCCACGATGCCCGGCGAAATCACGTGTGCACCCACGCGCCGCACGCTCGCGCCCGGAGGCGCCACCGGCTCGAGCGCCTCGATGCGGCCACGCGCAATCCCGAGCGCCGCGGGACGCACCCCGTCCGGCAACACCACGCGCGAGCCCTCCAGCCAGTAGTCCATCACTCCTCCGCGCTTCCTTCCGAGCGGTCCTCGTCGCCGGCTTCTTCCCCATCCGGCGCTTGCTCCGCGAGGAGCTGCGTCAGGCGCTGGTCATCGACCGCGCGCAGGTGCTCGAGCGATGCCACGCCATGCCGCAGCGCCACCATCTCCGAGACGATGCTCACGGCGATCTCCTGCGGCGACTCAGCGCCCAGGTTCAAGCCCACCGGGGCATACAGCCGGCTCAGATCGAGTGCGCCCTCGCCCCTCTGCCTGCGCGCCGCAATGCGCTGCAGCAGCCGGTAGACCTTGCGCCGGCTGCCCACCAGCCCGATATAGCGCGCCGGCTTCGCCAGCGCGGCGCGCAGCACCTCTTCATCCAGCCGATGATCGTGGGTGCAGATCAAGACCCAGTCGCGCCAGCCGAGCGTCGCATGTCGGAGGACGTCCGCGGGATCGCCGAGCTCCGTCCGACACTCGGGGAAGCGCGCCGCGGTGTTCCACTCCTCGCGCTCATCCAGCACGACCAGCTCGAAGCCCACGCTGCGCGCCAGCGCTGCGGTCGGCTGCGCGACATGTCCGGCGCCGCACAGCCAGAGCCGCGGCGTGACGCCGATCGGCTCCAGAAACAGGCTCATGCGGCCGCCGCAACACATCCCCAGATCGCGCCCCAGGTCCCAGCTCGCGAGCTTGGCCACACCGCGCTGTTCGACCTCTTGCAGCGCTTCCAGCACCGCGCGCTCGATCGCGCCGCCGCCGATCGTGCCCACCGTCGAGCCGTCATGGCGCAGGAGCAGCCGGGCGCCGGCGCTTTGCGGCGTGGATCCGCTGACCTGGACGACGGTGGCCAGCGCGCCCGTCTGGCCGGAGCGCAACAGCTCCAGCACCGCCTCGGTCACCGCTTGCACGTCAGCCTCCTACCAAAGGAGAGTACGCCTCGAGCACGCGCCGGATAACCCCGGCCGCAAATTGCGCGTATACTCCGCTTGGCATGGCAGCGGCAGTGTTCGAGCTCAATGGCCAGACCGTGAGCGTAGACGATGTCGACCCACATTGCACGCTGCTCGAATGGCTGCGCGCGTCAGGTCGCACCGGCAGCAAAGAAGGCTGCGCCGAGGGAGAATGCGGCGCGTGTGCCGTGGCGTTTCTCGGCCGTGACGAGCAAGGGCGACCACGTTACGAGCCGGTGAACAGCTGTCTCGTCTCTCTGCCGGAGGTGCACGGTCGCTCGGTGGTCACCGTCGAGGGAGTTTGCCCGCATGGCAGTGCGTTGCATCCAGTCCAGGAGGCGATGGTCCGCACAGGTGGGTCGCAGTGCGGGTACTGCACACCTGGCTTCGTGGTGAGCTTATTCTGCGAGTATTACCGCCCCGATCGCGACGGCTACGACCCCGAGGCGATCAGCGGCAATCTCTGTCGCTGCACCGGCTACCGGCCGATCGCCGACGTCGGGCGCGGCATGGGGACGCCCGCGGCGAACGACCCCTGGCTCATTCCGCTCGGCAAGGGTCCGCGCCAGCTCCCCTCCCTCGAGTACTCGGCCCGATGTTCTCGCGGGGACACCCCGCACCCCGAGGCACAGCGCTTCTTTCGCCCGACCAGCACGCCCGAGCTGGCGCGCATCCTGTGGGAGAATCCGGGCGCGGTGTTGCTCGGCGGTGGTACCGACCTGATGGTCTACGCCAACCAGCGCCACACGCGCTACACGGTGCTCGTCTCGCTGGGCGCCATCCCGGAGCTGAACAGCTGGAACGTCAGTGAAACAGAGATCGTGCTGGGCGCGGCCGTCCCGCTCTCGCGCATCGAGCGCCTGCTCGAGCACGAGCCGTGGGGCAGCGAGCTGGGCGCGATGCGCGAGCTGCTGCGGGTGTTCTCGTCGCGCCTGATCCGCAATCGCGCGACCCTCGGTGGCAACCTCGCGACTGCCTCGCCGATCGGGGACGCCGCGCCGGTGCTGATCGCGCTGGGGGCGGAGGTCACCCTGCAGACCGGCGGCGCCCAGCGCCGCGTGCCGCTCAGCGAGTTCTTCCACGGCTACCGCGACACACTGCTCGCCCCGGGCGAGTGGATCGCGAGCGTTCACCTGCGCCGCCCGTTGCCGCGCATCCAGCGCTTCTACAAGGTGAGCAAGCGCGTGCTCGACGACATCTCCACGGTCGCGGCGGCGTTTGCGCTCGAACTCGCGCCCGACGGCAGCGTCGAGCGCCTGGGCGCAGCCTACGGCGGCATTGCCGCCACCCCGCTGCGCGCCGGCACGCTGGAGCGACTCGCGCTGGGTAAGCCCTGGCGCAGTGAAGCCACCTTGCGCCTGCTGCTCGACGCCGTGCGCGGCATCGGCACACCGCTCAGCGATCAGCGTGGCAGCGCCGCCTATCGCGGTGCCATGGTCGAAAAGCTGCTGGAGCGCTTTCACGCGGAGACGACCGCACAGCTCGGCGCAGAGGCAGCCGAATGAGGGCGGCATGAAGCAGGTCGGCACCTCCCGCAGCCACGACTCGGCGCGCGCCCACGTCACCGGCAGTGCCAAGTACGTCGACGATCTGTGGCCCACCCTGGCCGGCACGGCGCACCTCTGGCCGGTGACGGTGCCCCATGCCCATGCTCGGGTTCTGGGGCTCGACACTGCCGCGGCCCTGGCGTCGCCAGGAGTGCTCACCGTGCTATCGAGCGACGACGTGACGGGCATCAACGACGTCGGCCCGGCGCGGCGCGATGAGCCGCTGTTTCCGTCGCAGGTCTGCTTCCACGGGCAGCCCGTGGCGTGGGTGGTGGCCGAAACGGAAGCCGAAGCCAGGAACGCCGCCGCGCTGGTCCAGGTGCGAGTCGAGCCACGGCCGGCGATCCTCTCGATCGAAGACGCGCTCGCCGCGCAGAGTTTTCACACGCCCGTCGAGCGCATCGCGCGCGGTAACGTGGACGCCGCACTGGCGCAGTCGGAGCTGCGGCTCGAAGGGCAGCTGCACATCGGCGGCCAGGAGCACTTCTACCTGGAGACGCAGGCCGCCCTGGCGGTGCTCGACGACGATGGCGGCATCTTCGTGCACTCCTCCACGCAGCACCCGGCAGAGACGCAGGAGATCGTCGCGCGCGTGCTGGGCCTCTCACGCCATGACGTCGTGGTGCAGTGCACGCGCATGGGCGGCGCCTTCGGCGGCAAAGAGGTGCAGGCCAACGCCTGGGCGGCGCTCGCGGCGCTGGCAGCGAGAAAGCTGCGTCGACCGGCGCGCGTGCGCCTGACGCGCCAGCAGGATCTGCGCTTCACCGGCAAGCGTCATCCGTTCCTGGCCCGCTTCCGCGTCGGCTTCACGCGCGGGGGCAAGCTGCAAGCGCTGGATGTCGAGCTGTTCAGCGACGGCGGCTGGAGCCTGGACTTGAGCGCGCCGGTGATGTTCCGGGCGATGTTCCACGTCGACAACTGCTACTCGATCGAGCACCTGCGCGTGACCGGGCAGGTCTGCCGCACGCACCACGTCTCGCACACCGCCTTCCGTGGCTTCGGCGGCCCGCAGGGCATGCTCGTGATCGAGGAGATCCTGGATCGCGTGGCGCGCACGCTGGAGGTGCCGCCGCATCTGATCCGCGAGAGCAACTTCTATACAAAGGGCGACCGCGCCCACTACGGGCAAGAGATCAAAGACGCTGACCGCATCGTGCGCATCTGGTCGGAGCTGCAAAAGAGCAGCCAGTTCTCGGCGCGCTGGCGCGAGGTCGAGCGCTTCAACCAGAGCCAGCGCGACGAAAAGCGCGGCCTCGCGATCACGCCGGTCAAGTTCGGCATCTCCTTCACGACAGCATTCTTCAACCAGGCCGGCGCACTCGTGCTCCTGTATCGCGACGGGAGCGTGCAGGTGAATCACGGCGGCACCGAGATGGGCCAGGGCCTGCACACCAAGATCGCCCAGGTCGCCGCCGACGCGCTGGGCGTGAACATCGACGCCATCCGCGTCATGCCGACGCGCACCGACAAGGTGCCGAACACCTCCGCCACGGCAGCCTCCGCCAGCGCCGACCTGAACGGCGCCGCCGTCGTCTCCGCGTGCAACACCCTGCAGCGGCGCCTGGCCGCGATCGCGGCCGAGCATCTGGGCATCAGCGCGGACAACGTGGTGTTCGAGGGCGGCCACGTCTATCCGAGCGGGCAGCCCAAGCACGCAGTTCCCTTCGCCGACATCGTCGACCAGGCCTACCTCGCGCGCGTGCCGCTGTTCGCGTCGGGTTACTACCGCACGCCCAGCATCTCCTTCGACCGCGCCACCGGCACGGGCAAGCCCTTCCACTACTACGCCTATGGCGCGGCCGTGTCCGAGGTCAGCGTCAACGGCTTCA
This sequence comes from Polyangiaceae bacterium, assembly GCA_025936205.1. The sequence continues at coordinate 5,383 of JAICTU010000510.1, forward strand.
CGGGCCAGTACGAGCTGCGCCGCGTCGACATCCTGCACGACGTCGGCGACTCGCTCTCGCCCCTGATCGATCGTGGCCAGGTCGAAGGCGGCTTCCTCCAGGGCCTCGGCTGGCTCACCACCGAAGAGCTCGCCTGGGGCCCCGACGGCGCCCTGCTCACCGCGGGCGCCTCCACCTACAAGCTGCCGACGCTCGGCGAATGCCCGGCCGAGTTCCGCGTCGCGCTGCTGACGCGCGCAGCGGAACCGGGCGTCGTCTTCGGCAGCAAAGCCGTCGGCGAGCCCCCACTGATGCTCGCGATCAGCGCGCGCGAGGCGCTGCGTGCCGCAGTCGCCGCCTTCGGCCCCAGCGGCCACATCGTCGAACTGGCGAGCCCTGCCACGCCGGAAGCCGTGTTCTGGGCCATCGAAGCCGCGCGCCAGAAGCGGCTACGGCAATTGCAGGCGACGGCGGCGCAGTGAGCTCGAGACGCCTGTCGAGGACGCAATGAACCTTTCGCAGGGGCGCGCCGGCTACTCTCGATGCAACTTCAAGAGCTGCTCCTGCCTTGGCTCGCTGCCAGTGCTTGCAACTCCGCGAGGACTTCCAGATCTTTGGGGCGACCGGCAGCGCGCTTGGCGCGAATCAGCGTCCGGAGGTCCACGACCAGGCATGTGTTGCCAAAGAGGGAGACCTGCTGCGCCGTGCGCCGTTGGTCGGCTGATTCGCGCGGCGCCGTAAGACTAGTACGACTCCCGACGCAGGTCGTAGCGCACGGGGCCATAGCCGTCGCTGGTCGCGAACTGGAAGCGCAGTCCATCGCCGTAAAAATCGCGTTCGATCCGTGAAAGCTCGCCCTGCCAGGAGGGGAGCCCGTATTCGAC
>JAICTU010000211.1 GCA_025936205.1 Polyangiaceae bacterium
CCAGGACCTGAGCCTGGCGAACCATCGGGCTTCACGGCTTGCGCGACCATGAGCTGGGGTGCGCGGTGCGTTCCCTAGCGAGTGGCTCGAAGCAACTCGGCAACTCTCGTCACCAGGAATGCCCACCGGCTCGGGTCCGAGTTGCTCGCGCGCGAGGCGTGCCAAGGCGTCACCCCAAGCCTCATGCTTCACCGCATTTGATTCTGCGCGCCGGTTGCGCGATCCCGTGGCGCGCAGCAACTTCAGCGCGGACGTCGTCAGCTGGCTGGCGAGAGCCGGAGCGCACTCTCTTCGGCTCGCGCGGCCTTGTCGGGGTTGGCGGACGCGAGATAGACGAGGACGTTCGTATTGATGAAATTACCGGCCACTGGCCTCGTCCCGGTCAAAATGGAAATCGGCGGGGAGCCTTCCTCGGAAAGTGCGCAAGCGTTCGAGCAATGCTCGCCGATCGGGTGTGCGAGAGACCACGAAAGCACGCGCGCCGGCGGCATGGATCTCGATGTCGTCGCCCTCTTTCAGCTCGAGCGCCTCGACGACCGAAGCGGGGAGACACACGGCCAGACTATTGCCCCATTTGGAAACCTGCATGACGGATATACAATATCATGGTACGTATATCCGCGCCGGTCTTGCACTCGCTGAAACCGAGTTCGAATTCATCGCAGTCGTGGAGGTGCCCGGGGCTGCGGGGCCGCGAGATTGGTGGACACGATTTGCGAGCAATTCGAACCATGGGGGAGGTGGAGTGGGAGTTCAGTCTGACTGCGCCCGATCTCGGTATGCACCGAAATGCGGAGGTCACCGTCGAGGGAACCAAGGTGTCCGTGAGCTATGTCGAGAGTATCAATCGGACGATCGCTGCGAGACGCTGCACGCCGTCATTGATCTCCAGACGGCCAGGATCGAGCGTCAGGATCGCAAAACAGGGTCGATTGCCAGCCACCGCTGCAAGGTGGAGCGCGCGCTGAATGAAGTGCCGCCGCCTGGAGATGGCTCGAGTGCGCGACCGCTGCTGATTGCTGCATGCGAACTAGCAAACAGGGCAGACTGCAGCTCCACCACCGTCGCGACTCTAATCTAAGCAGGCGACGCCGTACCAAGCCCTCTGCGGGCTGCTGCCTGGGTGATCGGCGCGAGACCAGAGCCGTCAGCGATCTTTTTTTAGAGCGCTCGAGAGCACCCGTGCCTCGCGGCCAGTCCTGTATCCGAGCGCTGAATGGCCCCCAGGGGGCTGTGGAACGACCGGGCCGACGAAACTCACCGCTTGCTGCTCGCCACGCCCAGGACGTCACCTATCCTATTGATTGCATCGGTGGGGGCGGCGATCCATCGCGCTTCTCGACGCACGCTCAAACAGAGCAATTCCCGTCGGATAGGTCGAGCCACCAGCTTGAAACGGTGCGGCCTCTGCCGCTTTCGAGCACGAGTCTCGAGGCCGGTGCCGGCGCGCGAGCGTTGCGCCGCACCAAGTCTGCCATCAGGCCTGCGCGGCGCACGGTGAAGCGGAAGCCAAAGGGAGGTATAGTGAAGGCGGAGGCGACGGCAGTGCAGCCCCTCAAAGCGAGCGAGTTGGTGGAACTGGCGGACCTCGGCTCCGCTGATACGTCGCTGGCCGATTTCGAGCAGGGGGTGTTCCGCCTGGTGCAGCGCCATGTGGGCTTCGACCTCGGGTTCTTTCGGCGCAACCGCGACTACGGCGCGCTCTCGGCGGGAACGGATCTGGCGTTGATGCAGGAGATCCGGCCGCTCTGGCCCACGTTCATCACCGAAGGGCATGCCCTGTGCGCGGCGTGTAGCGCGCAGCGCGGCGTGGCGGTGGACGCGGAGGTCTACGGGGCGCGACTTGAACGTTTGACCGCGTACCAGCGGCTGACCAAACCGAGCGGGATGAGGACGGGAGCCATGGTGGCCTCCCAGGCAGGAGGGCGCTTCATCGCCGCGCTGCAGCTGGGGCGGCGCTCGTCCGAGTTCCGCCCGGCGGAGCTGGAGCGCTTGCGCGAGTTCGCAGCGCTCATCCGCTTGGCGGAGACCTGGCGCTGGGTGGAGCGGCGCGCGGCGCGGGCGTCACCCGCGCTCGCGGCGCCGGAAAGCGTCGGGCTTACGGAGCGCGAACGCGAGCTGCTCTCGTACCTGGGCCTTGGCTACACCAACGAACAGATCGCGAGCGCCTGCGGCGCGAGCCCGTATACGGTGCGCAACCAGCTGAGCCGCGCCTACTCGAAGCTGGGCGTGGCCACGCGCGCTGAAGCCGTGGCGGCGCTGTGCGGCAGCGCCTCGGCAGATTGAACGAGCAAGAGCGCCCTGGCGATGTACGCGGTGATTCCGCGGCCGTCGCGCAGAATCGGGCGCCGTGGGAGAGACGATCGTACCATTGGGGGGTTGCCGACCGCGGCGTAAGCTCTCGACAACCTGCACACGCGGGAGAAGGGAAGCGTCGTGGTTCTGAAGAATGACGAAACGGTGGTGAGCGCATTTCGCCGGCAGGCCGCCGCGCGCGCCGAGAGCGTGGCGCTGTGGGGCCGCGGGCGCGATGGCTGGCGCAGCTGGTCCTGGAAGCAGTGGGAAGAACGTGCGCGCCAAGCCGCGGCGGCGTTCGTGCAGCTCGGCGTGGAGTCGGGCGATCGCGTGGCGCTGCTGCTCGGTACGCGGCCCGAGTGGGCAGTGCTGGAGCAAGGCATCCTGCAAGCGGGGGGTATCGTCTGCTCGCTGTACCCTGCCAATCCTCTCGAGCGGACCTGCTTCATGCTGGAAGACGCGGGCGCCCGCGTGGCGGTGTGCGAGGGCGCTGGCCGCGCGCGGGAGCTGCTGCAGCAGCGCGCCCGTTTGCCGCGCCTGGAGCACGTGATCTGCTTCGAGCCGGAGCCAGAGCACGGTGAGTGCAGCGAGGATGCGGTGCTCGCAGCCGCCTGCTGGCGAGAGGAGTCGAGCGCCCTCCCTTCGCTGCCGCAGCTGTTCGCGCTCGGCGAGCAGCGGCTGCCGGAGCTGCGCCCGGCGTTGGAGCAGCGCGAGCGAGACCTGCACCCCGCTGGCTGGGCTAGCCTCTACTACACCTCGGGCACGACACGCGTTCCGAAGGGCGTACGGCTCAGCCACACCAACCTACTGTATTCCAGCCGGGCCTGCGCCGATGCCATGCGCCGGGAGTGCGCGATATTGGAGCCCGGTTCGATCCTGCTCGTCGCGGCGCCGCTCGCTCACCTCTTAGGGCGCATGAACCTCGGCCTCATCTATCAAGGTGGCGCTTCCGCGGCGCTGGAGAGCGACCCGGCGCGGCTGGTGCAGAGCTGTGCCGAACTCGGCGCCAGCTTCTTCGCCGCCCCGCCCCTGGTGCACGAGCGCCTGCACGCGCGGCTCGCTGGCGCAGGCCCTGGCGCGCTGCACGCGGAGCTCGGCGGCAGTGCTCGTTGCCTCGGCTGTGCGGGCGCAAGCCTCGCCCCGCACATCACCCAGTGGTTCTGGGACGCGGGTCTCCCTCTGATCGAGAGCTATGGCGCGACCGAGGTGGGCATCGCGAGCATGGGTCAGCTCGAAGGCATGCGGATCGGCAGCGTGGGGCGCCCCCAGCCGGGGACCCGCCTGCGCGTCGCGCCAGACGGCGAACTATGGATCAAGGGGCCTGGCGTGATGCTCGGCTATCACAATCGACCGGAGGACGACGCGGCGGCTTTCGAGCTCTGGGAGGGAGAGCGCTGGTTTCGCAGCGGCGACATCGGCCAGGTCGACGCGGACGGATACGTCTGGATCATGGGCCGCAAGAACGAGCTGTTCAAGTCGTCGTCCGCCGGTTGGATCTCGCCGAGTCATCTGGAGGCGCAGCTGAAGCAAGCCTGCCCGGTCATCGCCCGCGCGTTTGCGGTCGGCGCGGGGCGCCCGCACGTGGTCGCGCTGCTCGCGCTCGAGCCCGGCCTGCTCGCGTCCGACGAGCACGCCGTGCTCGCGGAGCTGCGGCGCGACATCGCTGCGCTCAATGCCCGGCTCTCCCCGCACGAGCGCATCCAGCGCTTCAGCGTGCTCGAGGCCGGCTTCGAAAAGGATGAATTCACGGAGCTCGGCAAGCCCCGGCGCGCCGTGACCCTGGAGCGGCATGCCGCCCGCATCGACGCCCTGTACGCCGAGCACGAAGGCTTCGCGCCGCAAGCCGTCGAACCCGCCGCGTAGAGCGCGACCGCGGCGAATGCGCCGCTTTGCCGAACGCCCGTCGTTCGTGTCGCTCAGCCTGCCTCGAGCAGAGCCGACTCAGGGCTACCCCTTGTAGCGCCAGGCGGAGCTGAGCACGCACAGCGCGAATCACCCGGGCATCGTGCCCAGCGCAATAGAGCAATGATGTGGTCCACCAGGTGCGCTGCGGTGTTCGACATGCGTCGAGTGTTCTAACGGACCGATCCCGCGGAGTTTGCACCTGCTCTTGGGTCCCATGAGTCGCATGTGACCTGCCTCCTGAACGGTTCGAATTGATTGCATTGGTGGGGGGAGCCGAGCCGTCGCTCTTCTCGACGCACGCTCAAACGGAGCAATTCCCGTCGGATAGGGTCGAGCCCCCAGCTGTGGAGGCTTAAACAGAGTGGAGGCGATTGCGACCAATTCGAACGTGGGGCAAGTGGAGTTGGCGTTCGCCGTCGACAGTAGTTGAGCTACTGAGCCGCGCCAACGTCATCGCGCGCGTGACCTCGAGCTAACGCACACTTTGCGGCGCCTATCGAGCGGGCTCGGCGCAACTCGGCGATGCCCGTCTCCAGGAATGCCCACCATCGGGTCCAACTGGCCAGCGCCGAGGCGTGCCAATGTGGCGCTCCCCCCAAGTCGGAGCTCTCGAAGCCTCGAGTTCAGTCGCATGCAGTCCCAGTGGTCGGGTAGCGAGGTCTTTGGGCTCCGAGGACCGCTGGCGGGTGAGCCGAGTACCTCGTTTGGCGCAGGGCCGACCCTTTGGGTCGTTCACGAGCGCGTTGTGCGCATGAAGCGCTCCGAACGCCCAAAGTTGTTCCCGGCTCCCCCAGCCCCGTCACGAACGCTGACGGCTCTGGCCTGGCGCAGAGCACGCATTCAGCAGCCCGCGGAGGGCTTTGATAGGCGCCCTGCAGAGTCGCGACGGTGCTGGAGCTGCAGTCTGCCCTGTTTGCTGGTTCGCATGCAGCCTGTTGCGCCGAGCGGGCCTGGTCGCTCCACAGAACATTGATCTCCTGCTGCCGCGCACGCGCTGCGTGCGCAATGCACGCACGCTCGCGTCGAGCGCGGCCCAGAGCCGCTACCTGGTCAGCACCGACACCGTTACCGAGACTGCGACGGGGCTCGTCTGGGAACGAAGCCCGTTCGGCGGCACGTACGAAGAGGCAGAGCGGCATTGCGCCAGCCTCGTCTCGGGCGGCTCGACGGGGTTCCGCTTGCCGCACGTCAAGGAAGCCATGACCTTGGCATCCGCCCTCTCAGACAGTCAGCCCTGCATCGATCCTGACGCGTTCAAGTTCGCGTCCGGCTATTCCGCTGCGGGTCTATGGACCTCGACGCCCTGGACCGGGATGGTAGACGGCGTGCTACGGACCGCCGAGGGCCAGCGGCTGACCGTCGACATCGACGGACGGGGCCGGATCGATAGGGACAGCAGTTTGCCCGGGCCGTCCGGACCTTACCGTCAGTTTGCGCTCTGCGTGCGCGACCTGCCTGCCACGGGTGCCCCATCGAGTGCGGGGCAACGGCCATGATCGGGCGCAAGCACACGAGGCTCCGCACGCTCTCCGTGCTGCTGTGCGTGGCCCTGCTGCCGGGTTGTGCCAGCGTGCTCTCGGCGACGCGTGACGACGACCGCTCCACCCTCGCGCGGCTCCTGCGCAACGGCGCCAGCCCGAACGAAGGTAGCACGGATGGGACGACCCCATTGTTCGTGGCCATCGAGGCCGCCAACCTGCCCGCGGCGCGGCTGCTCGTCGAAGCCGGCGCGGACGTGAATGGGCTCGGCCGCTGCCGTGGCCGCGAGATCCGGCCGCTGCAGAAGGCTGCGATTCACGGCGACCTTCCCCTCGTGCGCTACCTGCTGAGCAAAGGGGCCGATCCGACGCTCACCGACGCCGACGACGTTTTCACGCTGATGGCGCTCTCGAAAGACCCGCGTAACACGGGCGCCATCACCGCCGCGATCGTGAACAGCGTCAGGGCCAGGGGCGGGGACGCTGCAGCCAAGGCGCTGGTGGATGCACGCTCGGCGAGCGGCTGGACTCCGCTCGCGGCCGCGGCGTGGTTCGGTGATATGGCCCTCGTGGACGCGCTGCTCCGTCAGGGGGCTTCCGTGGACCAGCTAGCTCGGCGGGCAATGCCGATCCTGAAAGCGCCGACGAGGCGAGCAGGCGAGCCGCGCGGACGTAATAGCTGCCGCGAAGAAGCTGAACCCGCGGCAGTCGACCCTCGTGACGGTGTTCCTGGAGCGTGGATTGCTCGCCATTGCGGATCGCGAGAGGCTCTTCCCTGGCGTGAGCGGCATGCCATCCAGCGCGATCTGAAACACTCGTAGACGTCGGCCTTGTGGGAGAGGTCGGCCACGGACCGACCTTACGCGGCACTACCGATGGCTCCGGGTCGAGCTATGACGAGCTGTGACAAGCTGTGCCCACTCATCGCCGATCCAGCGCCGCGCAGCCAGCTACTCCATCAGCCACGCTGCTCAGATTTCCGCGTTTTCAGTGGCCTTCGCCCGTCCATACCGTGGCCCGTGCAACTCCGTGCGCGCGGCATGCCTATTTCGGGCGGGATGCGCCGCTCAATCCCGCGATGCAATCGCCATGACGGGTGCTAACCGTCCAACGCGCCGCCAGGCAACACACAGCAACACGACAAAACAAAATCGCGGCTGAAGCCTTTTCAGCCGCGAAGTTGGTGGACACGATTGCGACCAATTCGAACCGCCGCCTTGGTGGAGCTCGAGTTTGCTGCGCCTCGCCAGACCCCATTTGGGGTTCAGCGCCCGCGCGCGAGCAGCTAGCTCAGCCAGTTCTGGACGAGTAGGCCTGGCACGCGCGAGAACTCCGTGAGGTTGTGAGTGACCAGGGTGAGGCCGAGCGCTCGGGCATGCGCCGCGATGATCAGATCGTTTGGCCCGATCGGGCATCCAGACGTCTCCAACCTGACCCGGATCTCCGCATAGTGCGTATCGACGGGCGTTTCGAGCGCAAGGATCGGCAGAACGGACAACACGGCTTCGACTTGTTGCGTGAGACGCGCGGATCGTTTCCTCGCGGCTCCGAACCGCAGCTCGGCAGCAACCAACAGACTGACGCAGACAGTCTCTTCGCCAACCTCGGCGATGCGGTCCCGAATGACCCCTTGGGGATAGCGGACCAGGTGCGATACGATGTTGGTATCGAGGAGGAACTGAAGCGACTCCATGGCGACGGTCACTATCGATCGATGTCGATGTCATCCAAAGGGAGAAGCGCTTCGTCGACGTCCGGCAGTTCCTCGTCCAGCGGCTGTAGCTCTGCGAGCGTCTCGAGAAGCCCTCGCTTTTTTGTGATGGGTTCGATGATCAGCCGATTGCCCTCACGGTGGACCAGCACCTCGTCTCCCGGCAATTCGAACACCTTCGGGATGCGCAACGCCTGGTTGCGCCCATTTCGAAACAGGGATGCGCGCCGTGGTTCCGTGGGTGGTCCGCTAGTTGGCATATGCCATAGCATAGGCCGAAATGATTTCTCGTCAAGGGACGCCTTGCAAGCGGCGACTGGACCTCGCCGATCTCACAAACGTTCGCACTTTCGCGATCTCCGTGCCTGCCGCTCCGAGGGCTCGGCAGAGAACGGCCTAATCTGGGGGCGATTCGTCGCAATGAACGCAAAGACTCGAGAGCTCCGTTGGATCTGGAGTTCGCTGCCTTCGGCTGAGGCTACTGGTGTATTGTGCGATAAGCGAAGGGAGCCGACGCAGGCCGGCGCCGTCTACAAGGATGCCACAGCGCTGGCCGAGCGCACACAAGGCGATGTGGCCGGCGCAACTCCAGGCCAGCCTCGGGAGCGCTCCGCGAAGTAGATCACCTCGTCCCTTGTTTCCGCCTTCATCAGCGATTCCGCGACGGCGGACCAGGGGGCAAAGGGAGGGTCGGAGAGCGACGTTCAGCGGAGACTAGGCGAGAAGGTCATCCTCGAAGTAGCGTGCCGCATGGCCACTCTTCGTTTTGAGCCCATCGCCAGTCAACTGGCCAAAGTCCTGTCTCCGGCGTTGCTGTTTCCGCGCGAAGCTCTCGAGCGCATCGCACAGCAACAGCTGGAAGGCTCGGACGCCTGGACTCCGGAGTTGAGAGACTTCATGGGTCATTACACGGAGCTGGTTCGAGCGGCGCATTCGTTGCTCGAAGCGCCTCAGTTCGATCGCCTTGCGTGGCTGAGCGAGGAGCTGGACGACGAGTATTCGCCCGGAGGACCGCCGCTGAGCCCCATTTACGACTCCTACTCCGTGCAACACGTGCTGGCCGAGGTGCCACAAGGCCTTGCTCGCGAGACGCCATATTCGGTGCTGGCGCGGCTATTGAGCGGAGACACCGCCCGAACTCGACTGTGTGCTCTCGCTCGCTGCCTGGCGGATTCTCACCTGGATCTGTATCAAGTGCTGCGGGCGAGCGATCTGCAGTCGGAGCTCCAGCCGGTTCGCGGTGGACCGGCGTTTTCGGCGCAGCTTACCGGCCCCTTCCTGCGCACTGGAGACCTGATTCTGGCCCGGGTGCTAGCGTTTGGCGACAGCCGAGTCATCGCGGACTCACCGTATCTGCTCGAAGCGACGCAGCGCGACTGGCTGGACTACCTGGACCGCGTTCAGCGGCGCGGCCAATTGGAGCAAGCTACGCCAGCGAGCAGCTCGACCGGCTCGAGCTGGGCGAAGCTGAGCTCGAAGCAGGCGGCTCGCCGCCGTAAGCAACAGAAGCTCACTGCGGGTCGCCGCAGTCCTGGCGAGATGGTTGCGGCCCATCTGAAATATGGCGCTGACGAGCGCTTCTGGCCCGAGTTCATCATGGATGGGTACGCGGGGGAGCGTAACGGCATCGTGCGCCTCGCGGGAGTACCGGATCGGGCGGAATCGCTCCCGCATGGCCAGCACTTCACCGGCGTCAAGGAAGAGGATCAGGTGCCGGCCATGCACCGCGTACGAATGCGCGTCTCGGCCATCGCACGAGAGCAGGGCATCCTCGAGCGAGAGAAGCGAGCCCTCGCCGAGGCGGCGCGGAAGCTCGGTGTGGAGCAGCTCCAGCTGTACGAGGGCGACGAATTTCTATTGAGAGCATACTGTACGCTCGGCGCGCGTTCGGACCATGGAGCGACCGCACTGGAGCTCGTGGGTCAGGAACAAGACTTGGCTCCTGACGAGCGGACGGCCATTGCTTCGATTCAAGGCGGCCGCTTTGCAGTACTGCAGGTGCGGCACATCCAACTCGACGAAGGCATCGATGCTATGGATGTGTTGCGCTCGCGCAAGGTGCACATTCGGGAGCGCTCCGCGACGCGCCAGCTGGCGCTCGGTGATTTAGTCCTCGGCTGGATCTGCGACGAGGGTACAGGCGACTGGACCCTGGAGGGCGGCGTTCTACATGTGCCCGCGCTTGTGGCACAATGGGTCAGCGATACGGCTCTACGCCTGTGGAATGAGCGTCGAGCCGAGGTGCCGCGCGAGGCGCCCGAGCAGCGCGCCATTGAGATCGTGATCCCATTGCTCGCGCACATCCAGTGGTTGAGAAAGAATCCGCCACTGCCTGCTCTTTACAATACGCATGGTGAGCCACTGCAGCTCGCAACCGCGCGCTACTCGGTGCGCGATCTCGCGCGAGCGCGAGCCGGTCTGCAAAAGCTCTTCCACCCGCGAGGTGACGATCGGTTTACCTGGCTGGATCACGGAGGCGTTTCGCTTGCCGAGATCGAACTCTCGAATTCGAACCTCACGGTGCGTGTCAACTCGCTCGAACGCCTGGGCGCCGCGAAGGAGCGGATCGAAGCGGAGCTCGGTGATACCGTCCGAGCCAGCCTCGGCACCCTCGACGGCGACTCTGATGCGCTGCATGCTCGCGCCCGAGAAACCGGCGCAATAGAGGCGCCGCTCGACCTCACTAGCCAGCCTGCACACGTTGTCGAGCAGCTCCACGGAATGCTGCTCGAACAGATCAAGCGCAACTTCGACACTCCGATTCCAGCCTTTAAGGGCAGGAGTCTACGCCAGGTGGCGCGTAGCAAGTCCAGCGCCGACGCCGTCAGCTGGCTGCGCGAACAGGAGCGCATTCTGAAAGCCAACCCGCAACTGAAGGCGCTCGACACGCGGCCGCTCTGGCAGGAGCTCGGATTGGAGTACCGTGGTCTGCAGAGTGACCCCTGAGCCTCGCGCCCGCCGCCGGAGACGTGCTGGCAAGCTCGACTATCGGATCAGTGGTGCCTTCGACAGCCTCAGGGCGCTCATGGAGGACGGTTCGAATTCATTGCATTGGTGGAGGCGCGAAGCCGCGCTTCGGCACGGATGCCGCAAATGCAATAATTCCCAGAGGATGGTGTGGAGCCCCCGCGGCCGGGGGCCAGACAGAGTGGACACGATTGCGAGCAATTCGAACCGTTGCGGAGGTGGACTTGGAGTTCGCGGGCAGCGCGAACCTTCCTGATTTCAATAGGTTGCGGTGACCCCTTTCGGTCGCCTCGCCCGGCCCTCGCGCGTGCGATACCCTGCCCACATGGCCCAATCGAAGCTTCCTGAAGACCTCGAACAGCGCCTCCTCGCTTTGGCCCCGGCTGACCGCTTGGCGCTCGCTACCCGGCTACTCGCCAGCGTCGAGGGCCCCGACCCCGATTGGGACGAAGCTTGGAGCGCCGAGCTGGACCGTCGCGACGCCCAGCTCGATTCAGGCGGCGTCATTGGTATCCCAGCAGCAGAGGTTCATGCAAGCGCCCGAGCGCGTCTGCGAGCGCGCTCCTCGAAGCCGTGAAGCCTGTCATTTACCACCCTGAAGCGAGTGCCGAGTTCGACGCCGCTGTCGAGCGCTACGAGTCACTCTCCGTCGGCCTGGGCGAGTCATTCGTCGACGAAGTGGAGGCGATCGTCGCTCGCATTGAGGAGTCCCCCGCTCAATTCCCCGTCTGGCAAGGCAACCCACGCTTTCGAAAGGCGGTTCTCCCCGAGACATTCCCATTCGTCGTGTTTTTTCGCGAGCTGAATGACTGCATCCGCATCCTTGCGGTCGCTCACGGTGCTCGCAAGCCCGGGTACTGGGCGCGTCGCAAGTGAGCACTTTCGCGTTCGCGTCGTCGCTGCTTGACCTCACTCCAGGCTACGGACGGCCTGAGCAGCGGTGCCTGAGACCGTATCAGGAGCGCGTCGTACGTGACTTTCTGACGTTTGCGGACGAGGCCCGGGTCCATTCGGCCGAACGCTTCGGACGCATCATATTGCCGCCGCGCACCGGAAAGACTGCGATCGCGGCTTGTATCGCTCGAGAGTTGCGGCTGCCGGCCACGTTCCTGGTCCCAACCAAGACGCTCGTCGAGCAGACTGCGAGCGAGGTGGAAAGCTGGCTGGGAGAGCCGGTGGGAGTGCTGTATTCGGATCGCAAAGAGCCGTTGCCGGGCGGAACGAACGTGACCACCTATGCTCAGCTCGAACGTTGCCCACCCGCGATATGGAGCGGCCTCGCTCGAGCTCCCCTGGTCTTTGCGGACGAAGCGCACCACACGCTCACCATCGAGCGCTTCCGTCTGCTCGAGAGCCGCTTTTCGCCCGAAGCTCTGCGCGTCGCGCTGACGGCCACGCCCGACTACGACGAGGTGCGCGCGCTGTGCCGGTTCTTTCCTCGGCTGATACACGAGCTTCCTCTCGAGGATGCACTCGATCTCGGGCTCATGGCACCACTTCGCGTTTGGGTGCTCGAGGTGGATGCCGATGCGAGCGGCGTACGCGTGGTGGCTGGCGACTACGAGGACGCCACGCTCGGCTCGGTGATGGGCTCTCAGCTGTTCCTGGATGCGGCCCTGCGACTCCGCTATGCGCCCGCCAACCGGAACACCCGCGCGCTCGTCACCTGCCGCACTCGCGCCCAAGCGCACCAGCTCACCCGTTTCTTCGAGCGCCACCAGCCCGTGGGGGCTCCTCGCGTCGGACTAATTCTGGGAGATACGAAGACCGATCAAAGAAAGCAGCTCCTCGCCGACTTTGAGGCTGGCGCCGTCGATACACTGGTGCAGGTGGGCGTGCTGATTGAGGGCTGGGACAGTGCGGTTTGCAAGGTCTTGATCGATCTCTCTCCGTCCTTGTCCCTCGTGCGCTCGGCGCAGAAGTACTTTCGCGTCCTGACGGCACACGCCGAGCGCGAAGCTCGTATCTATGTGCTCTTGCCCACGGGGCTCTCGGGTCTACCGATGCTACCCAACGACCTGTTCGGTGCCTCGCTTCGGCACTACGAGTGCGGCGCGCTCATAGGGCCGGACGACGCCAGTGAATCCTCGATCAGCGCGCTCGAGTTGCCGCCGCTCGACCGGGTGCGGGCGCGGCCGAAGCTCGTGCACCACGCTCGGCTCGAGCGTCCGCTCTTGCCACGAGGCGACCGCGCAGCCGTGCTGGAAGTGATTGCACCCTGGCTCGGGGGAAACGCACCGCGCACGCTATCGCAGCTACTGCGCCATCGCTTCAACCACCCACTGTTCGTGGGCAGTGGCTACGCGTTGTTGCGCTGGTTGGGATACGCCCCGTCGGTTCGCGGTATCGAGGCCCTCGTCGCGTGGCTCGAGAGCGGTTTCTCCGGCGACGCCCTGGCGCCAAACGACCAGGCGCTGGATTCCTTGTGGAGCGTGTGCCGCTTCCCCCGCGCGGCTCGGGACGTGGAGGGTTGCGAGCTCGATCGAGCGCGCATTCGGGCTGCGTGGCGCCAACCCCCATCGACGGATAGACGCGCTGCCGAGATCGACGCCGCTCGAGCCGGGTTCCGCGCCGCCACGGGCAGGGGTCTCGGGCCCGCGAGCAACCCCGAGGCCATGCTCATCCAGCGCGAGCTGGAACAATACGCGGTGCGGCTACTCTGGACGCTGTCGCCACGCGAGCGTCGCCTATTGGCCCGCCAGTACGGCCTGCTCGATCAGCCGCCCCTTTCGACAACGCGCATTGCGGAGCTCGAGAGTGTGAGCAGAGGCCGGATCTTCCAGGTCATCAAGGTCGCGCATCGAAAGCTTCAGGCTCGGTGTCATGCCGGCTTCTCGCGCCTTCCCGCGGGCGTGGCTGCTGGAGCGGTTTCCTCGGGCCTCTTCATTTCGCCGGAGCTGGAGGAGCCGGTGAACGAGTCTGCATCGCCTCGCGCGGTCATTGATGCGCCTTACCTGGCGGAGCTCATCGAGTGGTTTGCCAGGGTTCGAGGAGTGGCCGCTTCGACGTGGACCGAGCGCCCGCCCATGTACTCTCCATACCGTCTGCCTCGGCGCGACGAAAGCGGCCTCGCCTGGCGCAAGCTCTCGCGGCCGCTGCTGCTGGCGGCGTTGTGCGACAACGTCGATCGACTGATCCAGCTTCTCGAAGACGGCTCACACCGCGCGCGGGGCCAGCGCCTCTCACCCTTGCAGATCATCTTCCCGACCACGCGCGGCGCATCCCTGACCGCACGCGCCATGGCGGACGAGACTCTCCTGGAGCTACTGCTCGAAGAGCAGCATGGCACCGACTTCTTGGGGAACGAGCACCGGACGTTTGCGGCTCACGTCAAGCTGCAGGAGATCGTGCCCGGGGTGGCCCTGCAGTTCATGGGCCACGCGCCACCGGGCAGGTGCTGCTCAGAGCTGCAGCTCGAGGCCCTGGCCATCGACTGGTCTCCCGCGAATTCGTTGCGCGCGCCACTTGCTGTTGCGCGCGCGCTCGCACGCGTCTGCGAAGAAGCACAGAACACGAGCGGTGCCCGACCCGGGTAGATACTGTCGGGCTTGGGTACCCGTTCGGCAGAGCACGTCCTCGCCCGCGGCTGGCGGCCGTGATTGAATGCCGCGGGGAGCGGTGTGCGCTCGTAGCCGCGAGCGCGCGGCGTTGCACCGCGCGGGGGGCGCTGGCGTCGTCAGGCGGCCCGCGCCAGCGCAGCAGCGGTCGTGCCGGCGCGGGCATCGGCGGAGGGCGAGTCGGCGACGGCAGAGCGCTGCCAGGGCGAGCGGAGAATGTCGAGCTGCTGGGCAGTGAGCGCAGCGCGCGTCTGCGGCCAGTACTTGGGCGAGAGCCGAAGCATCTGCGTTGCAGGCCAGTGTGGAGCGAGGCGCAGGACCTCTTCGAGATACGTCTGCGGGTTGATGCCGTGCAGATGGCAGGAGGCGATGAGGGAGCGGAACGTCGTGTACCAGTTCAAGCCGGTGCGGTTGACGAAGTAACGCCAGTTGTCGCGGCCCTGAGCGAGATTTCTGAGCTGTCCTTCGGCGCCATTGTTGTGGATGCGCAGACGGCCGTCGTCGAGAAAGCGCCGGAGGCCATCGCGCTGGTTGAGATAGTAGCCGATCGCCTTCAGAAGCGGCTCGCCAACGTCCTGGCGATCTTTGTGCAAGGTGACCCAGGCATCGAATAGATCGAGCAGGGGGCGAGCGCGCGCAGCGCGCCACTGTGTGCGCTCGGGCATGGCGATGAGCCAGCTCTCGCGTTCGAGCTCGAAGAGCTTGGCGATGATCGCTATCGCTTCCGTCGCCAAGTCCTTGTCCGTGGGCAACGCTCGCCAAAAGCCGCGGCGCACGTGGGCCCAGCAGAAAACGGGCACGATCCCGAGTTCGCGGTAGAGCACCTCGTAGATCGAGGCCGCATCGGAGAGCAGGTGTCCTCGAAAGCCCGAGAGCAAGCTCTTGATCGCGTCGCCGGAGTGCTCGTTGACCCAAC
>JAICTU010000467.1 GCA_025936205.1 Polyangiaceae bacterium
CGCCGTGGTCAAGCGCTCTTCGGCGCCGCCCTCGGCCGGCACGCGATAGAGCTCGTACTTGCCGTCGCCGCGCTCGGCCACGAAGGCGAGGAAGCGCCCGTCGTGCGACCAGCCGTGGAAGTAGCTGGGCGCCCTGGGCGTGATCAGCTTGACGGCGCTGCCGTCCGCGCGCGCCACCCAGACCTGCGACTTGGGGTTCGGCGGACTGGCGGCGGAGAACGCCAGCAGGCGCCCGTCGGGCGACAGATCGTGATCGTTGTTGCACACGTAGGTGCCGGGGCTGAGCGGCAGGCGCTCGAGCTGCGGATTGCTCACGCCGAGCTGCAGGCGGAGCAGATCACCGCGCGTGTTGACCAGCAGGAACTTGCCGTCACGCGACCAGTTGGGGGCCTCGATGATGCCATCGCCGCTGTACACCACGCGCGACGAGCGCGACGCCACGTCGTAGATCGCGATGTGGCTGCGATGATTCGCCGCATTGATGTGGCGCGGCCGCTGCACGAGCACGTTGCTGAACACGGCCGTCTCCAGCACGTCCGCGTTGTGGGAGCACACGCCCAGGCCGACGTACAAAGGCCCGCTCATCTCCACCGTCACGGGGCCGCAGGGCACCAGCGTCTGACCGGGAGCGCCGGCGAGCATGGTGAAGCGATTCCCGCGGCGCTCCAGCACCAGCCGGCGAGCACCGCTCAGGCTGGCTCGCGCCTGGCGCGTTTCGCCGCCGGCGACGTCGCGATACTGGAGCCCGGTGAGCCCGTCGCCGTGGACGCAGGCGTCGGCATAGGCCGAGCCTGCCGACAGATCTTGCCGGATCATGAGCACGGCCTTGCGGTGAGGCTCGGGGCCCGCAGCGGACAGCTCGATGTCCGCCTGCAGGGTCACGTCGCCGGTCCAGCGCCGCCATACGAAATGGAACGCATCTTCCTTGCCCCACATGTTGGCGCCGCCGCCGGTCACGCGGTACGTGCCCGCCGCGTGCTCGACGGCGCCGGCACGCGGATGCACGCCGACGTCGGTATGAGATTCAAAGCTGCCGAGCGCGGAGGTGGTCATCGAGCAATCCTCTGGTTGGTGAACTGATGAGCGGTGAATCGAGGGGCGCGCAGCATAGTGCGCGGCCCACGGACGTAAAATGCGGCCGTGCGCGTCCGCCATACTCCGCCATCTGGCCGGAAGGTCCATCGTGGCGCTTCTCCTGGCGATTTTTTCTGCTTGCGCTGGTCGTGTCACGGCATTGGCTCTTGTCAGTCAGGGGAGCGATCGCCAGAGTCGCGCGCCAAATGCGTTATCAGGCCTTGCTCCTGGTGCTGGCTCTGGCGAGCGGTACCGCGATCGGCGCGCTGCGCTGGCGTGAGCGTTCCGGGATCGCCTCGCCGGTGACGACCATGGTCGCAGCCGCGAACCCGGCGATCGCGGTCGACGTGTACACGGTCGCGCCGGAGGCGTTCGAGGTCCAGGTGCCAGCCACGGGCACGCTGCTGGCGCGCGAGTCCGTGGAGATCGTGAGCGAGCTGGCGCGGCGCCTGATCAAGGTGCGCGCCGAGGAGGGGCGCTTCGTGCACGCGGGCGATGTGCTCTTCGAGCTCGACTCCGCCGATCTGCGCGCCGAGCTGAACAAGGCCGCCGTGCAGGAGCGGCTGGCCCGCGCCACGCTGGAGCGTACGCAGAAGCTGGCGTCGGAAGGCGTCTCCAACCAGCAGGAGCTGGACGTGGCACGCGGCAAGGCCGACGAGCTGGAGGCCGAGCGCCAGCTGCTCGAGGTGACCCTCTCCAAGACCCAGATCCGCGCGCCCTTCTCCGGGCGGCTCGGGCTGCGCCGGGTCAGCGAGGGCGCCTGGCTGTCCTCGAATACGGTGCTCTCCACGCTGCAGGACACCTCTGCGCTGAAGCTCGATTTCAGCTTGCCCGAGCGCTACGCGGGGGCAGTGACGCTGGGCGGCAGCTTCCGCTTCCACGTGGAGGGTAAGGGCGAGAGCTTCAGCGGCAAGGTCACGGCGCTGGAGCCGGGCGTGGACGTGGCGACGCGCAGCATCCGCGTGCGCGGCCTGGTGCAGGGCGACACCGGCCTGATGCCGGGCTCAGCGGCGAGCATCGAGCTGCCGTTGAAGGTCGAGCAGGCGTTGCTGGTGCCGTCGATCGCGCTCGTGCCCGGCGTCGATGGCCGGCGCGTCTATCTCGCCGACCACGGCGTCGTTCGCTCCGTGGTGGTCGAGGTCGGCTTGCGCTCGGGCGACCGCGCGCAGCTGCTGTCGGGTGTTTCGCCCGGCGACCAGCTGATCATCAGCAACCTGTTGCGCGTGCGCGAGGGCGCGCCGGTGAGCGTGACGACCGTGACGGCGCAGCGCGAGCCGAGCAGCGAGCCGCGGCCATGAGCCTGGCCGAAGTCAGCATCCGGCGGCCCGTGCTCGCGGTCGTGCTCTCGATCGCGATCGTGGTGTTCGGCCTGGTCGGCTTCTACTTCCTGGGAGTGCGCGAATTCCCGGCGGTCGATCCCCCCGTGGTGACGGTGACCACCAACTACGGCGGCGCGAGCCCCGAGGTGGTCTCCGCGCAAATCACCGAGCCGCTGGAGCAAAGCATCAGCGGCGTGGCGGGTATCCGCGTGATGTCGAGCACCTCGCGCGACGGGCAAAGCCAGATCCGCGTGGAGTTCGACCTGAGCGTGCCGATGGAAGCTGCCGCCAATGACGTGCGCGACAAGGTCAGCGTCGCCCGCCAGCAGCTGCCGGCAGACGCCGACCCGCCGATCGTCGAAAAGGCGGACGCCGATTCGCAGCCGATCGTGTTCCTGACGCTGCGCAGCGAGACCAAGAGCATCAACGAAGTCGCCTACGTCGCCGACACGATCGTCAAGGACCGGGTGCAGACCATCCCGGGCGTGGCCAGCGTGCGCATCTTCGGCGACAAACGCTATGCGATGCGGCTGATCCTGGACGCGGATCGCATGGCGGCCGAGCGCGTCACCGCCGCCGACATCCAGGCGGCCCTGCAGCGCGAAAACGTCGATCTGCCCGCGGGGCGCCTGGAGGGCGCGAACACGGAAATGGGCCTGCGCTCGCTCGCCCGCCTGAGCTCGCCGGAGGAGTTCAACGACCTGATCCTGCGCAACGAACAGGACCGCATCATCCGGCTGAGCGACGTCGGGCGCGCCGAGCTGAGCGCCGAGAACCTGCGCACCGGCGTGCGCTATCTGGGTGTGCCCATGATCGGCGTGGCCATCATCCCGCAGCCCAACACCAACGCGATCGCGATCGCGGACGCCTTTTACAAGCGCCTCTCGGAGATCCAGCGCGTGCTGCCGCCCGAGTACGAGGCGGAGATCGGCTACGACTTCACCAGCTACGTGCGCAAGAGCGTGGCTGAGGTGCAGGAGACGCTGCTCGTGGCGTTCGCGCTGGTCGCGCTGATCATCTTTGCGTTCCTGCGCGACTGGCGCGCGACGGTGATCCCGGTGCTGGCGATCCCCGTCTGCATCGTATCGGCGTTCTTCATCATGTACGCGCTCGGCTTCTCAATCAACATCCTGACCCTGGTCGGGCTGGTGCTGGCGATCGGCCTGGTGTGCGACGACGCGATCGTGGTGCTGGAGAACGTGTACGGCAAGATCGAGCGGGGCCGCCGCCCGCTGGAGGCGGCGCTGGAGGGCTCGCGCGAGATCTTCTTCGCCGTGATCTCCACCACGGTGGCGCTGGCGGCCGTGTTCTTGCCGATCGTGTTCCTGCAGGGCCTCACCGGGCGCCTGTTTCGCGAGTTCGGCGCGGTAGTTGCCGGCTCGGTGCTGGTCAGCGCGTTCGTGGCGCTCACGCTCTCGCCCATGATGTGCCGCTTCGTGCTGAAGGCGCGGCACGAGCAGAACTGGCTGCAGCGGCGCACCGAGCCGTTCTTCACCGCGCTCAACGACGGCTACGAGCGCTCGCTCTCCGCCTTCTTGCGTGTGCGCTGGCTGGCGGCGCCACTGTACGCTGCGCTCTTCCTGTACACAATCTGGGGCTTCGGGGCGCTCAAGCGCGAGCTCTCCCCGCTCGAGGATCGCGCGAACATCCGCGTCAACGTGCGCGCGCCGGAGACGGCCAGCTTCGCCTACACCGAGCACGCACTGAACGCGGTCGACCAGTGGGTGCGCGACAACATCCCCGAGCTGAGCCGCACCTACAGCATCACGGCCCTGTTCGGCGGCGCCGTCAACACGGGCCTGCAGAACATCTACCTGAAGGACGCCTCGGAGCGCACCCGCAGCCAGGAGCAGATCTTCCAGCAGGTCTCGCGGGGACTCTCGGAGTTCTCGCAGCTGCGCATCTTCCCCTCGCAGCCGCCGACCATCGGCGATCGCGGCGGCGGGCAGCCGGTGCAATACGTGCTGCAGGCGCCGACCCAGGCCGAGATGCTGCGCGTGCTGCCGCAGTTCCTGGACGCCGCGCAGAAGCGCAAGGAGCTGCGCTTCGTCGACGCCGACCTCAAGGTCAACCGGCAGGAGACCGCCGTGGCCGTCAACCGCTCGCGCGCGGGGGAGCTCGGCGTGTCGGCGCTCGACGTCGCGCGCACGTTGCAGCTCACCTTCGGCGATCAGCGGCTCGGCTACTTCGTGATGAACGGCAAGCAATACCAGGTGATCGGCCAGCTCGATCGTCCCTTCCGGAACGAGCCCGAAGACCTGAAGCGCGTGCAGGTGCGCTCGCGCGAGGGGCGCATGGTCTCGCTCGACAACCTGGTGAGCTGGGGCGAGCGCACCGTGCCCTCGGCTCTGTACCGCTTCGATCGCTACGTCTCGGCCACCGTCTCGGCGGGGCTGAGTGAAGGCTACACGCTCGGCGACGGCCTCGCCGCCATGGACCAGGTCGCCGCCGAGGTGCTCCCGCCCAGCTTCAATCGCGCGCTCGCCGGTCAGTCCCGCGAGTTCGTCGACAGCTCGTCCAGCCTGCTGTTTGCCTTTGGGCTGGCGCTGTTGATCGTCTACCTGGTCCTGGCAGCCCAGTTCGAGAGCTTCATCGATCCTCTGATCATCCTGCTCAGCGTGCCCCTGGCGCTGGCCGGCGCGGCCCTGTCGCTGCAGCTCACGGGCTCCTCGCTCAACATCTTCAGCCAGATCGGCATCATCATGCTGGTCGGGCTGGTGACGAAGAACGGCATCCTGATCGTGGAGTTCGCCAATCAGCGCCGCGACGAGGGCGCCGAGCGACTGGCGGCGGCACGCCAGGCCGCGCGCGACCGCTTCCGACCCATCCTGATGACCAGCGCGGCCACCATCCTGGGCGTGCTGCCCATCGCGTTGTCGCTGGGCGCCGCTTCGGCAAGCCGCCAGTCGCTGGGCATCGTCGTCGTGGGCGGCTTGCTGGGATCGACGTTCCTTTCACTGTATCTGGTGCCCGCGCTGTATTCGTTCCTGTCGCCCAAGCGGCGCACGGCGCGCGGGCGCGCCGAAGTGGGTGCTGCGGTCGCGCAGGCTGCGGAGTAGGAGCTGGTGCGCTATGCCTCGGGCTGATGGGCGCCACCGTCGTGAGGAAGCGAACCCGCATCCTGTCGGTCACGATCGCGACGCGAACCTTGGATTTGCCCAGCACTTGGGCCAGGAGCCGGCGCTGATACGCCCATTCCTCGTTGCTCGGCGCAGCTCGCCGGCGCGGAGGTACGCATCGTGGTCGGCACGCACACCGATGCCGGCCCGCAATTGCCAAGCTCGAAGACCGCCAGCTGCTGCTCTGGAAGGCTGTGCAGCTCACGAAGGGCGTGCCTTTTCTCGTCGAGGACGAGCTGAAGCGAATCGGCGGCCTCTATGAAAAGGCGCCCGATTGGCAGAGCTTTGCCATCATCGATGGTCGGGTGATCACCGGTCAGAACCCTGCCTCCTCGACCGCAGCAGCCAAGGCGCTTCTGAGTTTGTTTGCCGAGAAAGCGGCCTGACGCAACGCCGACGGTTTCGGCTCAGGGCTGGCTCGGCGGGATAATGTCGCGCGAGCCGATGGGCGTCTCGACCGAGAGCGTCAGCACGTCGCCCTCGACGCGGAAGTCGATGTCCAGCTCACCCTCCACCCGGATGCGAGCCAGGCCCAGCCCCGAGACCCCCGGCGTGAAGGTGGGAGCCACAGACTTGATCAGCTGGTCGTAGTACGCGACCGGGTCCTCGGAGGCGCGCAGCTGCGAGAGCAGCTCCACCGCCCGCTCGATGTCCCGTTCCGGAGCGCTGTTGCGCGTCTCGATGCGGAGATAGAGCTGGCCGCGCCGCTGCTCGAGCGAGATATCGACCCGAGCGCTGCCCACCCGCCCGTACTTCACGACGTTTTCGGTGAGCTCGGCCACGGCGATGCGGACCCGCGACGCCATCTCCAGGTCCTGGAGCGTCAGCTGGGAGACGGTGGTGAGCCAGCGGATCACGCTCTTCACGAAGGCGCTCGGCGGAGTCTCCGCCATGCTCACGCAGGCGTGCGCGATGGTGTCTTTGGAATGGGCGGGCGTGGTCGGCTCCGGCATCTCGAGCTCGAGAACGGCGCCCGACGGGCGGGCCTTGAACACCGCAGGGGTGTGCCCCACAGCGACCCAGTTGCAGTGTGGAACAACGCCCGAGCCGCAACGCTGCCAGCGCGGCGGCGTGCCGCGCCTGCATCAGTTCAGTCGGAGCAGCTCGCCAGGCCCCCTGCGCCGTACAAATCGAGGTTTCCATGGAAACTTCGCTTTGCGATCGCAGAACCCCTCCGCCGAGGGCCTCAGAATGCTTCAGCGCCGCACGGCTGTCCCACGCAAGCTGCGCGGCCGGTGACGTCTAGGGGATCACGGGCTTTTTCGCGCCCGGTTCGCGCGGATTCCTCAGGGGCCGGCCCCAAATTCCTGAAGTCGTTCAGCCGCCGTTGCCTCAGCGCTGCGTCTTGGTGAGCGCCAGCCACTGTTGCACGGCGGGGCGCTGCCAGATGGCGCGCGCGTAGCTCGCCAGCTGCTCAGGCACGGGGTCGCCGTTGGCGACCAGGCGCTGGAGCATGGTCGCCAGATCGATGTCCGCGATGCTGTAGCCGCTGGCGATGGTGCCGCGCTGCTCGAGCACCGCGGCGGCGATGCGCAGCAGGCGCTGGCGCGCCGCCTCGGCCTTGGGCGAGAGCGGTTGGATCGGGGTGCCGTAGAAGATCGTGTCCGTCGAGCGCTCCTCGCGGATGGGCAGGAAGTCACTCCGCA
>JAICTU010000176.1 GCA_025936205.1 Polyangiaceae bacterium
AGAAGCCCATGATCTTGCGGATCTCGGCCTGCACCGCCGGGTTTGAGGTGTCGAGGTCGGGCTGGAAGTCGTAGAAGCGATGGAAGTAGTGAGCCTTCGCGACCGAGTCATAGCTCCAGGTCGTTTTCTGCACGCCCGGGAAGACCATGCCCTGGTCGTGGTCTTTGGGGAGCTTCTTCGACCAGAGGTAGTAGTCGCGATACTTGGATTTGGGGTTCTTGCGCGCATCCTTGAACCAGGGATGCTGATCGGAGGTGTGGTTGACGACCAGGTCGATGATCACGCGCATGCCGAGCTGATGCGCCTGGTGCGTGAAATCGACGAAATCGCCCAGCGTGCCGTAGGCGGGGTCTACCTGGTAGTAGTCGCTGATGTCGTAGCCATCATCGCGGCGCGGGGATTTCTGGAACGGGTGCAGCCAGATGCAGGTGGCTCCGAGCCCGGCGATGTAGTCGAGGCGACGCACCAGTCCCTCGAAGTCGCCGATACCGTCGCCGTTCGAATCGAGAAACGTTGCAACGTTGAGACAGTAGATGACTGCGTTCTTGTACCACAGGTCCTTGATCACCGTGCCATGGTGGTCGATCGTCCGGCGCGCGCGCGGCGCTCTCGGCAGGCAGCAGCAAAAGTCCCCAGGCAAATTCTGCACATGTCTTGACCTTGCACGAGAGTGGCGGCAGATCCGCCCCTGTCATGCGCGCGATCTGGATTCGTCGACACGGGGGGCCCGAGGTGCTCGAGGTGCGGAGCGCGCCCGATCCGGAGCCAAGGCACAACGAGCTGCGCATCCGGGTCAAGGCCTGTGGCTTGAATTTCGCCGAGGTCAGCGCGCGGCAGGGCATCTATCCCGATGCGCCCAAGCCTCCCTGCGTGGTGGGCTACGAAGGGGCGGGCGTCGTGGAGGCGCTCGGCGCCGGAGTGCAGGGCTGGTCCATCGGTACGCGCGTGTTGTTCATGAAGCGCTTCGGCGCGCACGCGGACTGCGTGTGCGTGCCGCTCGATCTGGTGGCCCCCCTGCCCGACTCGGTGAGCTTCGAGCATGGCGCCGCGTTGCCGGTGGTGTACCTCACCGCGTATCACATGCTGTTTCGCGTGGCCCGCGTGCGCGCGGGTGACTCGGTCTTGATCCACATGGCGGCAGGTGGGGTGGGCACCGCCACGCTGCAGCTGTGCCGCAGCATCGGCGGCATCACCACGCTGGGCACGTGCTCGGCGAGCAAGCACGACTACGCCCGTTCGCAGGGCTGCCAGCACCCGATCGACTACCGCTCGCACAACTATGCAGACGAAGTGCGGCGGCTCACGGACGGGCGCGGCGTGGACTACGTGTTCGATCCGCTCGGCGGGAGCGACTGGAAAACGGGCTACTCGCTGCTGCGCGAGTCGGGCATGTTGGTTTGTTACGGGCTCGCCAACGCCGCGCGGCCCGGCAAGCGCAATCTGCTGCGCGCCGCGCGCGTGGTGCTCTCCGCTCCGCGCTTCGGTTCGTTCCGTCTGCTCAACGAGAACAAGGCCGTGGCCGGCGTCAACCTCGGGCACTTGTGGCACCGCACCGACCTGCTGGCCCCGCAGCTGCTCGAGCTGGTGCGTCTCTGTGCGAGTGGTGCCATCGCCCCGCAGATCGACTCGACGTTTCCGTTCGAGCGTGCCGCAGAGGCGCACGCGCGCATCGAGCACGGAAAGAATCTCGGCAAGGTGCTGCTCGTACCCTGACCCTGCTACCTCCGGGGCCATCCGGGGCCAATGGGTTGCAACTCCACGCCCGCCGCTTTCGTTTCAGGGCGAGGCCCCGCGAACCGTTGAGGGATTCGGCGGCAATGGTTTCAGCATGAGCGCGTACCGCATCGAACCGGGGCTCGGCGGCACAACGGCCTGGGCCTTGCTCCTGTGCCTCTCGGCGGGCCTCGGCTGCGGCGACGGGGGCAGCTCGGAGCCGCAGATCTCGCAGCGCAGCGCCACTTCGGACGAGTGTGCCGCCGGGGGCACCGTGCTGGCCGTGGACGGCACAGATGTCGCCACCGTGTGCAACGGCACGCAGGGCCCGCCGGGCGAGCAGGGGCTGCAGGGCGTACAGGGCATTCAAGGTGACCCGGGCGCCAACGGTGAAGATGGCGCGCCCGGGGCTCCGGGTGAGACCAACCCGACCGAGCTGTCGAGCAGCGGCGCGACGCCGTCGGAAGTCGTGGGCAGTGTGCTGAGCAAGGCCGCGGCGATCGTGATCGTCGAATGCACCGACGGCGATACCTGGGGCGACGGCAGCGGCACCAAGACCGACACCGGCACGGTGCTCACGGCGATGCACGTGCTCGACGGCATGAAGAGCTGCAACATCTACTCGCAGGCGCCCGTGGCGCTGCTCGGCAGCATGAAGTCGTCCGCGCAGCGCGGCTCGCGCGACGAGGTCGAGCTGACCATCAACTGGTCGGCAGACGGCGCGGCGATCGCCGGTGTTGCGCCGACGCGCGGCGTGATCCCGAAGCTCGGCGATCTGGTGACCATCGTCGGGCATCCGGGCGTCTACGATGGGCTGTCACTGGAGCACCAGTACACGACGGGCTTCGTCACTGCGACGGACCTGAGCGCGACGCTGGCTGCGGTGCCCACGCTGAAGAACGCAGGGCTCGCTACGCGCTGGGCTCAGAGCTGGTCCACGGACGCGATCAGCTGGCACGGCAACAGCGGCGGCCCCGTCTTCGACGCGCAGGGTCGCTGGATCGGCGTGCTCGTGGGCGGCTTCAACGGCGACAGCCGAAACGAGGGTCCCGATCTGAGCGTGGTGCTCCCGTTGTTCTGAGCGCGTGACGCTTGGCGACGAAGGTCGCACATCGTCATCTCCGCTTCTTTTCGCAGTAGATCTTTCTGCCGCGAGCAAGGCAAGTCGTTCTGGTTGAGCCATGGAA
The DNA here is from genome assembly GCA_025936205.1 of Polyangiaceae bacterium. The sequence goes on from JAICTU010000176.1 coordinate 2,901, forward strand.
GCGACAGGCTGCGCCCGGCACTCGAAACAAACGGGGCTGACCTGCCGTTACCATCTCGGATAGGCTGTCAGGGGTGCGGATGGTTTCGAAGACACTCTCGACGAGGGCCTGCTTGGCGTGCCTCGTCACCTCGGCTGCATTGGGTTCGTTCACGAGCGCGGCGACTGCGAGCGACGCCGGTCTCAGGGGCTGGCTGCCAGGCTACTCCGAGGCGCCCGCCAAGCTGGTGCCGGTGCGCAGGATCGCGCGCAAGCTGCTGCGCCTGTCGGTGCGGGGCTCTGGGGGCCGCATCGACGAGGACGAGCGACCGTTCCAGCTCGGGCCCGCCGGCGCGCGTCTGTTCTGGCAGAAGAAGTGGAAGTGGCCGGTGCCCGCGGCGGAGCAGAGCATCGCCTGCGGTTTGCTGGGCGGACCGATGCTGAGCGTGGGTTTGCCCCTGCGCGCCCTGGGTCAACTGTTCTCACTGGAGACGCGGCTGTCCTCCTTTCGTTACGCGGATGCGGATCTGCAGTCCAAACGCACCGTGATCGATGAGCTGTCCAATCCCCAGCAGCAGCGTCAGAGCTTCGAGGGCGGTGTCTACATCACCCTGCCGCTGCTCGATCTCTTCTAGTACCGACCTCTTCTAGTAGCGACCGTCCCGACAGCTTGCTGCGGGGCAATGCGACTCGCCTCGGCGAATCGCCTCAGCTGGCGTGCCATGCCAAGATTTTAGCTAGTTGGCGGCGCCCTGGCTGCAATGGGCGTCGCAGATTTCCTCGCCCTTGCCCGCCTGGAGTCATCCGGCACCCGGTCTTCGCTGCATGGCCCGAGAAGTGCACGCGGCTCCGCCCGATGCGAGACCGCAGTCGCGCGCTCTCGCTCATAGGAAGGAAGTCGAAGCAATGGCGCAGCAACGCACGCCTCCTCAGCAGCGCAACTCCTCACTGCCACGGCCGCCCGAGAGCGCGCCGGGAGCCAACCCCAGCAAGGTGTCGGGTGCCGCGAGACCGCCGGAGGCGAGCAGCAAGCCAGCGGCGGCGGCTGCCGCCAAGCCGCCGCCGGAAGCGAGCAGCAAGTCGCCCGGGCCGGGCGTCGCCAAGCCCGACGCGAGCGCCAGGCCGTCAGGCGCCAGCCCCAGCAACTTGAAAGAGGTGCTGGACGAGCTAGGTGCCGCGAGCGAAGCCGCTCGTCTACAGCTGCACCTGCTGGCCGTCGAGGCGCGCCAACGCACCGGAGAGCTCAGCGCGCGCCTCGAGCAGGTGGAGCGCGGCCTCGATCGCGGCTTCCATCAAGCCCTGGCCACGGCCACGGATCGCGCGCGCCAGCTGAGCAAGACGCTGCAAGCCTCCTTCACGGGCGGCGCTCCGCAAAAGTCAGGACAGATCCGCGTGGCCGCGGTGATGACGGATGACGTTCACGTGGGCGCGCCGGAAGATCCGCTGTATCGACCGGCGCAGATCATGTGGGAGGGTGATTGCGGCAGCGTGCCGGTGGTCGACTCCGGGCGTGTCTGCGGCATGGTCACCGATCGCGACATCTGCATGGCCGCGTACACCAAAGGCTTGCCCCTGAATTCCATCCGCGTCGCCGACGTGATGTCGCGGAAGGTGCACCGCTGCGCGCCCGACGACACGCTGGAACGCGCCATCGGCATCATGGCCGAGGCAGAGGTACGCCGCTTGCTGGTGGTTTCCGACGACGGCAAGCTGTGCGGCATCGTGTCGCTCGCCGACGTGGCGCACGGAGCCGCCCTGCTGGGCCACCACGAAGCGGAGGCGATCGTGTTCCGGCTGCTGGGCGCCCTCTCCAAGCCGCGCGGCAGCGCCAAGCAGCACATCCTCGCCGCTGAATGAGCGGCGGCGGACGCGAACGCGCGCGCCCCGGGGGGGCCTCGTGGGCTATGCGATGGCTGGTTGAGTCTCGCGTCGCGCGCGCTTCGCCAGCCGCCCGTTGATCAACAGCGCGACGACCGGAACGCGCTCGACCAGGCCGAAGTGGACGCCGTACCCAACCGCCAGCGCCAGCAGCGCGGCCGCGGCCGCGCGCAGGGGCTGACTGAAGCCCCAGTGCTGGGTGTAGAGCAGCGTCAGCGAGATCACGAGGTAGTGAACGATGTAGATCGTGTACGCGGATACCGCGGTCAGGGTGACCCAGCGCTGGGCGGAGCGCACCCAGCGCTGGGCGCAGCTGAGCAGCGCAAACGAGCAAGCGAAGGCCGTGGTGTAGTCCATCGCGAGGTGCAGCAGGTGCTGCGGCGTGGTGGTGATGGGCTGCAGCTCGAGCCAGTAGCGCGGGCCGAGCAGCCCCAGCGCCAGAACGGCCCAAAGCCAGGGCCGAGCATGGGCGAAACGAAACACGCGCGCCGAGCGCTGCATGAGCAAGCCGAAGGCGAAGTACGGCAAATCCTCCAAGCCCGAGCACAGGATCTCGGAGTACTGGTTGAACGCGGGCAGCCCCGCCCCCCACTTCTCCAGCGCCTTCAGCGCGATGCTGGCTGCCGCGGTGATGAGCGCGACACCCAGCACTTCGGCGCAGCCCGCGCCGACGAAGCGCGTGAACCACCCCGAGATGGCTTGCCAGGCGCGCAGCAGCGGGCGCGCGCCCAGCGAGTACAACATCAGCACGAACAGAAACCAGACGTGCAGATGCCAGTTGGCGATCGGTTCGGAAGGCGCGGGCGATCCGGCGAAGTAGTGCCGCATAGCTGCCAGGGCAGGCGGATTCAAGACCAGCACCGCGAACAGCGCGGGTACGCCCAGTGACAGCATGCGCCGGCGCAGGTACTGGCCGTCGCTGTAGCGCTCCAGCATCGCCGCGCTGAAGTAGCCGCTGATCAGGAAGAAGCAGGCCATGCGAAACGATCCCGAGAAGAAGCGGATGCCCTCGTAGTCGCCGAGATCGTAGTCGGCGTGGCTCGCATGCACGAACACACCGAGGATCATCATCGAGGCGCGCAGGAAATCGAGATGATGGACTCGCCCCGCAGCCTTCTGGTCCAGCGTGCGCGCGGGCGCAGTCAGACTTCCAGCCCCGGGCGTGGCTGCGGGCGCGGGGCTCTGCTCCGGCTCGGCCTGCTGCACCGGCTCCAGCGCAGGCCGGGAGATTCGCTCGCCCGACACGGGCGAGCGCGGGGAGAGAGGAGCAGAGGAAGGTCGCTGGAGCGCACGAGTGATCATCGAAATCCTGGGCAGTGCACCGAACGCCCGACAGCAAGTCGGAGCATGCCAAGCAAGCGGTAAGCAGAACCGATCAGCGAACGGCAGAGGCGCAGCCGAACGTGTGATGGTTCCCGAGCGAAAGGGCAAGCGACTCGCAGCGTGGAAGTGCATTTCGCGGCGACGCAATATTGGCGCGATTCACGCCGCAGCCAGATTGCCGCGGCCAATCTTGCCGACTGCCCCGCTTCGCTACATCGAGGCGCGCGCCAACACCGCACACGTGTCGTCGAGTTCCCGTGACGATGGAGTGAGCTCACTCCTGACGCGCAGCTGACACGCTGCTGACTGCCTGACGCGCAGCTGAACGCGACGGCATCTTCGTGCCCGGCCCAAGATGTTGCACGGCCGTGACAGACCGCGATCTGGCTGGACGGAGTGTCGCTCAGCGAATGACCACGCACTCGCGGAGTAGATCAGCTGCACATCACGCTCGCTCTGCTGCTCTGATCGCAGGCGGCCCCTACACCTCGATCGCTCCGTGGCCGCCGCCGTGTACTCCCAGCGCGCGGCGGCTGGTTGAGCGGGAAGACACAGCTCATCAGCTGGCTGTGATCGAACGCAGCGCGCCGACCCGCTCGCGCTGCGAGTTGGCGCGGTAGGAGGGTGGCGAAGCGGTTTGCCGAACACCGGAATACCTCGCTGAAGGTTTGGGCTCGGCGCTGCAGCACGCCTCACCGTCACCAGGAGAGCGCTCTACCCGACCGCACTTCGGCGCTCTCGTGCGCAGCAGCACCGGCTCGATCACGAAACCCGAGCACCCCCGAGCCGGCCCCGAGCCGGCGTCACGAAACTGCGCGCGGCACGCTGACCCAAGGGCCTGACTCCGCTGCCGCTCGGACCTCCATGTCGATAGGCCGGCGATCCAGGGCGCGCAGCGGGCATTTCCTGGCGAGATCTCGGAGCGGGAGAGCGTCGAGCCCCCTACATTCGCCCGGAGCCAGACGCTGTGCCGCGCTGCGGCGGTCAGCGCGTGCGCTTTAGATCGCAGGCCGCGGTCGAGTTTGTCCGTAAGTGACTGATGCCGATTGTTGGCGCTCCCGCTGCCTCACTGGTTATTGAATGCCGGTGGGCGGCTCGGGCGTTCGCGATGGAACTTCCGATGTTGGGTGAGTGCTAAGCTGACCTTCGTACGAGAGCAACGATGAGCGAAGTCTTCGAACAAGTGATGGCCCTGTGTGCTCGTGGTTCCTTCACGGGCCTGTTGCGCGTGCATACGCGAGAGGGCAACGGCGAGGTCCGATTTCTGTCGGGCATCCAGGATGGTGTGAAATTTGATTCGCTGTCGGGCGATGACGCGCTGGCGCGGCTGAGCACGGCGAACGACCCGGAGTTCGAGGTGATCGCGGCGCTGCCGCCGATCGACGCGAGCTCCACCGCACCGGTGCCGATCGAGGGCGCCCTGGATCGCATCCACGCCGCGACTCTGATGCGCTACTGCGAGTCGAACTCGCTGACCTGCGCGCTGGAGCTGGAAGCGGGCGGGCAGATGCTGACCGCGCGCTATCGGCTCGGTGAGCTGCTGTCGGTCGAGCCCGATTCGGAGCTCACGGCGCAGATCGCGGAGGCGAAGCAAGGCGCGTATCGCTTCAAGCTGCCGCGCTTCGAGCTGCCGGCAGGTGCACGTGCGAAGAATGGCGGCCCGCCGCCGAGCACCGGTACGCCGGCGGCAGCGCGGCCGGCGGCTCCCAATGTCGGCGCCGCCTTCAAGCCCGCGGCCGCACCCGCGGTGCAGCCGGTGCGTGTCGGCGGAGCGCCGCATCAGCGTCCGACGCCGGCAGCGACTCCAGCGGCCGTCGCCGCGGTGCGGGCCGTGCCCGCCGCCGCGAGCGCGAGCCCAGCGCGTTCTCCGGCGGCTGCGCCCGCGGCGGCTGCGTCGTCGGCGGCTGCGTCGTCAGCGGCTGCGTCGTCGGCGGCTGCGTCATCAGCGGCTGCGTCATCAGCGGCTGCGTCATCAGCGGCCCCTACTTCTGCGCGAAGCGCGACCAGCCCGAGCGCGGCTTCGCAAGCGCGTCCCGCGGCCTCTGCCGCACAGCCGCGTCCCGCTGCCGCTTCGCCCGCGCGGCCCGCCGTCAACGCGGAGCCGGTGCGGCCCGCACCGATCGCCGAAGTAAAGGCGGCTCCCGCGGAACCGGTTCGGCCTGCCGCCGCGGCTCCTGCCCCTTCGCCGAGCCCCGTGGCTCCCGCGGCAGCGCCTTCACCAGCTCCTGCTCCGGTGCAGCCGGTCGCGGCCAAGCCGGTCGCGCCGAGCCCTGCGCCCGAGCCCGCTCCGGCAAGGTCTCCCGCGCCCGCCGCGGTCAAACCCGTGGTGGCCAAGCCCGCCGCGCGCCCCGCAGCACGCGAGGAGGCGGAAGTCGAGGAACGCTCGGGCAGTCGCGCCGGGCTCTGGATCGTGATGGCGCTCGTCGTCATCGGGCTAGTGGTCTGGTTCGTGATGGGCGCGCCGCTGCCCAAGTGAAGCTGCCGCTGTCAGCCGGCGGACAGTGAGCCGCCGGACAGTGAGCCGCCGGACAGTGAGCTATCAGCGGCGGTTCACTGAATCGTCACCTGGATCTGAGCTCCGGAGGTCCTGTCCGGAGCTCGCCGCTACTCGACGCGGATACCGCGCTCGTGCTCGACTGGAGCTTGGTGAATGCGCCGATGAAACAGTCCGCGCAGCTCAGCGGCTGGCGGCTGAATCTTGCCGCGAGCGCGCTGGCGTTTGCCACGTACTTCTGCATGTACGCCTTCCGCAAGCCCTTCGCGGCGGCCACGTACGGGGGCGATGACTGGTTCGGGCTCGCCCCCAAGACGCTGTTCGTGATCAGCCAGATCGTCGGCTACGCGGTGTCGAAATATCTCGGCATCCGCTGGGTCTCGGAGGTGAGCCGGCGCGGGCGCTGGGCGATGATCGTGGGCCTGATCGCTGCCGCGGAGCTGGCGCTGTTGTGCTTCGCGCTGCTGCCGCCCGGGGCCCGGGCGCTGGCGCTGTTTCTCAATGGTCTGCCGCTGGGTATGATCTGGGCGCTGGTGGTGCGCTACCTCGAAGGGCGGCGCGGCAGCGAGCTGATGCTGGCCGGGCTCAGCTGTTCGTTCATCGTGGCGAGCGGCATCGTGAAGGACGTCGGGCGCTGGCTGCTCCAGCATGGCGTGAGCGAGTACTGGATGCCCGTGACCGCGGGGTTGCTGTTCGTGCCTCCCCTGCTGGTGTCTGCGACGCTGCTGGATCGTCTGCCGGATCCCGATCTGCAGGATCAAGCCGAGCGCGAGGCACGCCCGCCGATGACCGCCGCGGCGCGCCGCGACTTTGCGACTCGATTTCTGCCCGGGCTGCCGCTGCTGTTGCTCGTGTACCTGGGGCTGACGGCGTTCCGCGACTTCCGCGACAACTACGGCGTCGAGCTATTCGACGAGCTCGGCTATGGCAAGCAGCCGGCGCTGTTCAGCAGCACGGAGCTGCTCGTCGCCTTCCTGGTGCTGGCCGTCATGAGTAGCCTGAATCGCGTGCGCGACCGCGAGCGCGGATTGCAGGTGCTGTTCGTGGTGATGACGGCGGGGCTCGGTCTGCTCGGCGCGGCCACGCTCGCGCTCGATCGGCGCTGGCTGAGCGGGCAAGGCTGGATGATCTGCGTCGGGCTCGGTGCCTACCTGGCGTATGTGCCGTTCAGCTCGTTCCTGTTCGATCGCTTGATGGCGGCCACGCGTTTCACCGGCACGGCGGTGTTCGCGGTGAACGTGGCGGATGCGGTGGGCTATACGGGCTCGGTCGGCATGCAACTGTACAAGGACCTGCTGGCTGCGAGCGCGAGTCGGCTGGGCTTTTTCAAGCTCTTCACCTACGGGTTGAGCCTCGGCGGCTGTGCTCTGCTGGTGGCCGCGGGCGTGTACTTCGCGCGCCAGTCGGCAGAGGCGACGGTGCCCGCGGCTGCGCCTCGACCGGAGTGAACGCCCGAGCGTGCGGCGCTCAGCGCAGCTGCAGGTTGGTTTCGAGCGTCCAGCCCAGGACGTGCTTGCCCTTGCGGTCGAACTCGACCCGCACCCACTGCCCCTGCCGCCCGCGCACGTTGACGCGCTGATTGCTGGGCAGACGCGCGACGATGCCACCGGTCTCGGGCCGGCTGCGCACCACGGCGCGGTTGGGAGGCAGATTCGTGCGCACGATGGCCTCGGCCGGATCGCTCGCGCCGGTAGTGGAGGGACCGCGTGCCCCGCCCTTGGCAGGGCCGGCGTTGGCAGGGCCGCCATTGGCAAGGCCGCCATTGGCAAGGCCGCCATTGGCAAGGCCGGAGTTGACGCTGCCACCTACAGCGCCCGCCGTGTCGTCGGTGGCCGGCGCGCTCGGCGCAGCACCCGCTAGGTCGGCCGCAGCACGCGGCTCGGCAGCGGGATTGTCCTCCGACGCGGCCAGCGCGCCGCGCGGCGCCGTTTTCATCACCAGATGGTAACCGCTGGCGAAAGAGGCGATCACCAGGCACCCGAAGCTCAGCGCTGCAAATATGCCGAGCCAAGCCGGGGACACCGTAGCGCGCAGAGTCATGGGAGGGGGCACAGTAGCAGCTTCGACCGGGCCTTGGCTCTTGAAAGAGGGCTGCCGATCGGGTCAGCTACGAGTATGCCCGAGCTTTTGTCCGTCCACGGGCGTTGTCCGCGCTGCAGCCAGGTGTTGTCCATACCGGCAGGACAGCTGCAAAATGTCTTTCGTTGCGCCCGCTGTCAGTACCGGGCGGCGGCCGCCGCACTCGTGGAAGAGGCGCGCACGTCGCCGCCGCGGGTGGCGTCCCTGAACGGCGCGGAGCTCGGCGCGTTCGAAGAAGACAGCGAGGACCAGCACACGCGCGTGCTGATGCCCGGCGGAGCCGACGACGAGTCGGAGCAGCCGCTGGAAGCGATCTGGGTGCCGGATGGCTCGACGACGTCGCGTCCCCCTCCCCCTCCTCCGGCCCCCGCCTTGCAACGCTTCAATGCGGTCGACGGGGAAGACCAGCAGACGCGCCTGCACGTCCCGGGCTCCTTCGAGCCGCCGCCCGCGCCGGCGCCGCGGCGCTCGCCCGTGCCGGCCCTTCCCGCTCCTCCCGCAGGGCGAGCGTCGCGTGACGCGACGCTGCTCGGTGTCGCGCCCGCCGCCCTGCTCGGCGTCGCGCGCGCCGCGGTCCCGGCAGCGAGGCCTTTGCGCGCGGCCGTGCCCGAGGCGCCTGCTGTGCCCGCAGCCCCGCCCGTGGCGCCGCTGACGCGCTTCGATCGCGCCGGTGGCGACGCGGAGGATCAACAGACGCGCTTGCTGCTGCCGGACGACCCGGAGCCGTTGCGTGACGTTCCGCCGCCCCAGGTGCCGGTGCCCGCGCAGCGCCCCCACCTGCGCGACGCGACGCTGATCGGTGTCGCGCCCTCGCTGCCCGAAGCCGCTCCGGAGTTGCAGCGCTTCGATCGGGTCGAGGAGGACGGCGACGATCAGCACACGCGGCTGGTCGTTCCCGTCTCGTTCGAAGAGGAGGCGCCGCCCGCGCCCGCCCTGCGCTCACCGGTCGCGCCGCAGCCGCGCGCGTCGTTCGAGCCCGACGAGCTGCCGCTCGGCGCGTTCGAGCGCCTGGGCCGGCTCACCCTGCAGCTCAGCCGTTCGCTCGACGACTGGCTGCACGAGCGCCGCATCACGTTGCTGATCACGCTCTCGGCCCTGAGCGCGCTGGTCGGGCCGGGGCTGGACGCGCTGCTCGGCGGGCCTCGCCACGGCCCGACGGTGATCGTGAGCAACCTGGTGTTGTTCTTCCTGTGGACGCTCGCATTCGCCTGGCTGGGCAAGCTGCGCAATGATCTCGGCCTCTGGGATCCGGGCGTGGCCTGGACGCGCTTCTGGACGGGGACGCGTCTCGCGTTCGAAGACGCGCTGAGCTTCGGCCGCCTCCCCATCCCTCTGCGCTATCGCGTGGTCGGCGAGTTCAGCGGCGCGATCGGCATGGCCGGGCTCGCGCTCTCCAGCATGTTCACCATCTCGCAGCTGGTCTACGGCTGGCCCGGCACCGGCGGCGGGCTGCTCACCGGGCGCATCTGGGGTGGTGCGCTGGTCGTGATCGCGATCATCGCCAGGCGGCGAGCGGCGAGCGTGCCGGTCGGCATCGTGGCGCCACAGGAGATCGCCGCGCCCGCGGTGGCGCACTTCCCAGCCGTGCTCGACCTTTCCGTTCCCGTCAATTTGAGCACCCCCAACGGCATGACGCCGCTGCACCAGGTGCTGGAGGTGCTGGCGGAGTGGGTACCGCGCGAGTGGCCGAATCAGGACAGTTACATTGCTGCCCTGGAGCGCCATTTCTTGCGCCACATGAGCTGGGCGCACATCGAGCGCGATCGCTGGCTCGGAGCTCGACGCGTCGACGGTGTGGCCCACTTCATCGTCAACGAGAGCCTGCTGGTGGAGGTCATCCGCGGCTTTGACGCCGATACCGCCGAGCGCCTGAACCTGCGCATGCGGACGCATGCCAAGGTCTGGCGCGGCAAGCCGGCGTTGGTCGTGGCCTTCGACGCCAGCCGGGCTGCGATGTTTTCGGGCGCCGGCACGCCCAAGTTGGAAGCGCTGCATCAAGCTTATCCGATCCTGACCGTGCGCATGCCCTCTGCCCGGCTCAGCTTGATCTGAGCGAGGAACGCCTGCGCCGGGCTCGCACCACCGGGCGCCTGGTAGGCGAAGCGCGCACTGTCCCAGGCAGGGGCGCAGGCTTGCACGCGCTGCGGCACGCGCGTGGGGTGTCGGAATCACGTGCAGCGAGTCTTGGAGAGACGTGTCGTTGTTTGATACGATACGGATCTCTGCAGCGTGCCGAACCGAAGCGATCCCAAGGGTTTTCCGCTGGATTCTCCATTTGGAATGCTGCTTTGGATGCCGCTTTGGATACAGCGGCACAACTGCTGCCACCCTGTATCAGACTGACTCCAGCCGCGTGCTAGGCTGCTGAGGTCAGGGCACCGGCACCGCAGCGCCGGAGCCGTTCGCGAGGGCCCGCGGTGCGGTGCGGTCCCGACCAGAGATGAAACCAATGAAACATGCTTCGCAGTGGGCGCTGCTCAGCGCCGCCGTGGTCGTCGGTATCGCCTACTCCTGTGCCACCCCCGTGGACGTCACCGGCTGTGCGCCGGGCGCCATCTCGTCCAACTGTGACGTCACCTTGGTGGCGGCCTCGGAGTTCGAAGGCGCGGACGCCAGCGTCGTCGCTCAGGGCGGCGGTGCCGGCGCAGGCGTCAATCCACCGGGCGGAAGCGCGGGCAGCGAAAGCAACAACCCTGCGCCCTCTGGCTCCGCCGGCTCCGGTCCTCTGTCGACCGGGGGAAGCACGGCGACCGGAGCTGCGGGCAGCGGGCAGACGGCGGGCACCGGGGGCTCGATTGGAGCGGCGGGAGCGGCGGGAGCGGCGGGAGCAGGTGCCGCGGGGACGGCGGGTGCCGGGTCGGGCGGCAGCGCTGGCTCCGGCGCCGCGGGCGCCGCCAGCGCCGGCGCCGGCGGCAGCACGGCGCAGTCCAACTTCGATCCCGCCTCGTGCGACTTCGACGACACGACGGGCTGCGGGGCTCCGCTGGGCTGCACCTGTGCTGGGGAGCAGTGCCAGAAGCGTTGCACGGATATCGTCGACTGTCTGAAGACGAATATCACCTGCATCACCGAGGCTGATCCACTGTGCGCTGTTCGCACGGGCGGTACTGGCAAGGCCTGCACGTCCGTGGTCGACACGGGCGGTGGCGTCAACACGACGGATCAGAACCAGCCGGCAGCGATCGTGCGCGCGTTCGTAAACTGCATCTGCAGTGATCCGCGTCCCTGAACGCCCGGCACAGCGCGGCGCGCGCTGAGCGCACGCGCTGGCGCATGGCACCGTCTCGAGCCATTCGTCCCGCATCGGGGCGGTCCCTGAACAGAGGGAGAACCGCCTATATATCGCTGGGTTAAGTTCCGGTGTCGGGACGGAATCTGGCTTCTGCGTCGCTTTTCCTGCCCGTCTCTAGCGGAGATGGCACAATATTCTGTGCCACGAGGCGTCTGGCACAAAGAGGCACCGTGCGGGGGTGGAGCCCGGGCGGCGTCGCAGGGAGTTGGAAAGATGCGCGTCGGTAGCTGGGAGAACTTCTGCAGGACATCAGTGCTCGTGCTCGTGCTCGGCGCCGCATCCCAGGCGCGCGCCGCCGACCCCAAGGAGTGGGGCGACGAATCGGCTGCTGATGACGACAACCAGCCGAAGCCCGCGCCACCGCCGGCGGAGGCCAAGGACGCCCAGGGGCAGCCGCCGGTGGAAGAAGCCAGGCCGGAGCCCGTTGCTCCCGTCGATGCAACACCGGTGGCAGCGCAGGGCGCCGGCGCCGATGGTTCGGATTACCTGCTCGGCCTGCGCTACCGCGGCGTGTTCTTGCCGGCGGGCGTGTTGCACTGGTTCATCGAGGGCGGCGAGTCGATCTACGTGAACGGCGTCGGCCCGGAGCTGGCGCTCGAGGACGGCAACTTCGAGTACGTGTTCTCGGCCTGGATGGCGCTGTACACGATGAACCCCGTCGCGATCAAAGGCACGAAAGACGCGGAGGAGGCCTGGGAGATCGTCGATAGCAGCATGAAGTCGCTGTACCTGACCTTCGACTATCTCTGGCACCAGCCCATGACGGGCACGCTCGACCTCAGCTACGGGGGCAGCGCCGGGCTCGGGTTCATGTTCGGCGACCTGCACCGCACGCAAGCCACGCTGAAGGGCAACGGCACCCGCGGCAATCCCAACGACTACATCAAATGTGATGGGATCAACCAGCCGCTGCAGGGCGGCTACTGCGACGACATCAACAATCACTACAACGGCTACGGGGAGCCGAACTGGTTTCATGGCGGGGCCAAGCCCGCGCTCTACCCGTGGGTCACGGGGCAGGTCGGGCTGCGCTATCAGCCGCATCCCAAATTCGTGGCGCGGCTCGATCTCGGGCTGGGCACGAGCGGACTCTATTTCGGGGTGGGAGCGGATTACGGATTGTGAGCACAGCTAGCGACTCGACTCATGCAACGGCGACGCCGCGTCCCCCGAGCAGCGCGACACCACGTGTGGCGTTGCCGCCGCGTTATGAGCCCCTCTCGCGGCTGGGCCAGGGTGGCGCGGGCGAGGTCTGGGCGGTGCGCGACCGACACACCGGGCGCCGCTATGCGCTGAAGCTGCTCTCGGTCGACGCGAGCGAGGGCGCGGCTGCCTCGCTGATCAAGGAAGCGGTGGCGCTCTCGGGGCTCGAGGGCCTGGGCGTGCCGCGCGTGATCAGCTTCGGCAAGCTGCGCGACCAGTCCCGGCTGTATCTGCTGCGCGAGCTGATCGACGGCACCAGCTTGCAGGAGCGGATCGAGTCGGGCACGGACGCGCGCGAGTGTCTGGGTGCGCTGGCGCTGGCCGCCGAGAAGCTGACGCGCGTGCACCGCGCCGGGCTGCTGCACGGCGACTTCAAGCCGGCGAACATCATCGTCAGCCCGGACGGCAACGATGCCAGCCTGGTGGACCTGGGCCTGGCCGAGCCCTTCCGCGAGCGCGGCACCTCCGCGCGCGGGCTCACGCCCAAGTACGCCGCCCCCGAGTTGCTCGCGGGCGGCCCGCTCACGGTGCGCGCCGAGGTGCACGCGCTCGGCGTCGCCCTGGGCGACATCCTGGACGCGCCCGGCGCGCGCGAGTCGCTCGACCCCAAGGAGCTGGAGCGGCTCGGGCACGTACACGCGCGCGCGACGGCGCGCGATCCGCAGAAGCGGTATCCCTCCGCGGACGAATTCGCCGCGGCGCTGCGGGGCTCCGCCCGCTTGCGCGACTCGACGGTGTCTCTGAATGGCGCCGGGCTCTGGCCGGTGTGCGGGATCGACGCCGTCGCCGCGCGCCTGACGCGCTCGGCGCTGGATGCGGACGTCGGCAGCTGGATCGAGGTGACGGGTCCGGTCGGCGCGGGCAAGACCGTCCTGCTCACCCGGCTCGCCTGGTCGCTCGGGATCGAGGGGCTGCCCCTGGTCTGGATCGACGATGCGCTGATCCCCAACTCGGCCGCCGTGGCCAGCGAGATCGCTTCGCTGCCCGAGGACACCGACGCCTGTTTGATCATCGACGACTTCGACCGCCTCGACGCGGTCAGCTCCGCAGCCGCCGAGCGCGCCCGAGCGCGCGGAGCTCGCGTGATCGTGGCGCGCGTCGCTCCGAGCGATCGCGACGGGCTGCGCGAGTCCGCGAGCGCTGTTGGGGGTGGGGCCCCAGCCGA